>JBGSWB010000119.1:0-4086 GCA_041752675.1 Sideroxydans sp.
TGGCATGCGCGGAACCATCACCGACATCCACACGGATGACGCCTTACGCCAACGCTTACAGGCATTGGGATTCCGCTCAGGCAAGGATATCGAGATCATTCGCAAAGCCAGCTTTGGCGGCCCAGTACAGGTGCGCATCGGCACCACTGATATCCTGCTTCGCCAAGCTGAAGCCACCCTGATCGAGGTCAGGACAGCATGAAACGTATCGCCCTGCTTGGTATGCCCAATACGGGCAAATCGACGTTGTTCAATCGCCTCACTGGCGGATCCGCGCGCGTGGGTAACTGGCCAGGCATCACCGTAGAACTGCTCACAGGCAAGATATTGCTCGGCGGCGACATGGCCGAGATCATCGACCTTCCTGGAATCTATGACATCCACGGCTTCTCGGAGGATGAGCAGGTCGTGCGTCACTTCCTGCATGACAACGTGCCCGACCTTGCCGTCGTCGTGCTCAACGCAACACAGATCGAGCGCCAACTGAGCCTATTGATACAACTGAAGCAACTGAACCTGAACATGGTGGTGTTGCTCAATATGTCTGATGAAGCGAAGAAGTTCGGCATCACCATCGATGGCGAGAAGATGTCTGAATTATTAGGCATGCCCATCCACCTCATCAGCGCCAAATATGGGCAGGGACAACCCGAGGCGATGCAAGCCATCACCAAAGCTCTGCGCTACCCAACACCGGGAATGGCAGAGGCGTTACGCACACAACTGGAACAGGACGCACACATCGAGTACGAGATGGCACGCGTATTAAGTGGGGCAGTGCAGGTGCCCGCTCAATTATCCGACACACGCACAGACAAGCTCGACAGCGTGATGTTGCATCCATGGTTGGGGCTGCCAATATTCTTCGGCATCATGTATCTGCTGTTTCAGGGCATCTTTTTCTTCGGCCAGCCCTTGCAGGGAGGCGTTGCCGATTTGCTCGGATGGTTGCGTGAGACCGTCCTCGACCCAGCATGCGCAGGGCTACCTTCTTGGATGTCAGGACTTCTACTAGACGGCATCTACAACGGTGTCGCCACTGTCGCTGCCTTCGTCCCCATCATCATCTTGTTCTTCTTGTTCATGGCCATCGTGGAAGACACAGGCTATCTATCGCGCGCTGCTTTTTTGATGGATGCATTGATGGCAAAGATGGGATTGGATGGTCGCAGCTTCGTCATGTTGCTGATGGGATTCGGCTGTAACGTCCCCGCCCTGATGGGCACTCGCGTGATGCGCTCGCGCAGTCTGCGCATGTTGTCGATGCTGGTCATCCCGTTCTCTCTCTGCTCGGCACGGCTACAGGTGTTCGTGTTCATCACCGCCGCACTCTTCTCCCCTAAAGCTGCGCCTTTGGTGCTGTTCAGTCTGTATCTATTCAGCTTCGCGGCGGCCATCATCACCGCTCTGTTGTTCAAGCGGCAGTTCGCCAACACGGAACCTTTTGTATTGGAGCTGCCGCCCTATCGATTCCCTACAGGGCGCCAGATGTTGTTACGTGGCTGGCATGAGGTGACCCATTTCTTACGTCGCGCCTCTCAATTCATCATCGCTGGTGTCGTACTGGTCTGGCTACTCACCAACCTCCCATCGTCCGCCACCCCAGCGAGTGCTGACACATTGGCAGGCATGATCGGCACATGGTTGCATCCGATATTCGCCCCTATCGGCATCGATGAGAATCTCACCATCGCACTGATATTTGGCTTTGTGGCGAAAGAGATCGTCATCGGATCACTGGCTGTTATATATGGAATGAGCGGAGATGCCCTCGGTGGCGCACTGGGACAGCAGTTGGATTGGGTGCAGGCATACAGTTTCATGCTGTTCACCCTCATCTACACGCCCTGTCTTTCCACGATCGCCACCTTGCGTAACGAATCGAAGAACAACGGATTCACTTTGTTCGTACTTGCATGGTCATTAGCACTGGCATGGCTGGTCAGCTTCTTGTTCTATCAGGGCGCGCGCGCGCTAGGCTATTAAGCAAAACGCCCCAGACTAGCTGGGGCGTTTTGTTTGTGCTTAGTACAATCAGATCAATGTTGTTTCCATGCCTGATCGAGAACGGTCTGTGCCTTATCCAACTTCGCTTTTGCCGCATTCAGCTTCAGCTTCGAGGCTTCGACTTGCTTCTTGTCCTCGGCAACTTGCTTCTGCACATCCGCCAGTTCTTTTTCCGACTCAGCCAATTTCTTCAGATTGTCTTGTGCTCTGCATCGACCTTTTGCACGGCATCACGGGCGTATTCAACCCCAGCTTGCTGTGCCGATACATCCTTGGCATGTACCAAGGTCGACATCGCAACAGTCATCGAACCTAGTAAACCGATTGCCATCAACAGTCTCAACATATCTTCTCCCGAACAGCTCGCGGCATCAGAACGCCAAGCGCACACCGACGTGTGCACCATTGTCCAACACACCGTCTTTCAGATTATTGTTTAAGAAGAACTTGGTCGTGCGATAACCAACATAAGCCTGTGTCAAAGCCGAAACAGCGAACTCGGCACGCACAGCAGCTTGCGAGAAATGGTCAGCATCGCCAAAGGTGATTATCTTTGGTGCGTAGTGGTATTCGCCAGAGAAAGCAAAGCGGCGATCCGCTGGCAATTCGAAACGCAGTTGCGCTCCCAGTGCAGCACCTGATGCACTCAAACGACTGGTAGTCACTTTATTCAAGGTGGCAACCACCGCCTTAACACCAATCCCAAGAGACAAGCCGGGAATTGAACCTTCTTCATTCAATACCAACAACCCGGCCTCACCCAACACGCTATTCACATCGTTGTACATGACGGAAGCGAACAACTCAGATTTGCCTGCGACACCGCTTGGCAGACTATATTTGAACTGCGCTGCTGAATTGCTGAGATTGATGTCCAGATTGTCCGCAAAAGAAACGGAGCTGATGGAAAGCAAAGATACCGCGATGAATCGACGTAACATTGATGGCTCCTTAATACGTATTTGGCGGAGGCGGTGAGATTCGAACTCACGAAGGACTCTCATCCTCGCCAGTTTTCAAGACTGGTGCCTTCAACCGCTCGGCCACACCTCCAGAATTATTTTTGCATCCTCTCGGAAGCCGCACTATGGCCGCCACTTCTCCGATAAGTTCCCACAAGAACCCATTACCCGCAAAAACAATGGCGCGCATGATACCCGAAAATCCCCCCTTCCCAAAGACAGTCTTAGCATCACGGTTGCAACTTTTATGATGCTTCGGTAGTCTCATGCTCGCCGTGCAAGTAACTGCACGTCTTCAACAGGAGAAAACCATGCAATACCAGACACAGACAGCACAGATCGGCACACTGGCCACCGAACAGAACAAAGTCCTGCGCAATACCTACACCCTACTTGCGCTGACCATGATCCCGACCATCATCGGCGCTTTCATCGGTACCTCCATAAGCTTCTCCTTCATGTCCGAACACCCAATCATCGGCTCACTGCTGATGTTTGGCGTGATGATGGGCATGCTGTTCGCTGTCGCCGCCTTGCGTAACAGCGTATGGGGCATCGTCGCCATGTTGGGCTTCACCTTTGTCGTAGGCGTATTCCTCGGACCTATCCTGCAACACGCCCTGCACTTCAGCAACGGCGCACAACTGGTAGGCATGGCTGCAGGCGGCACTGGCATCATCTTCTTCACCTTGGCGACCATCGCCACCGTGACCAAGAAGGATTTCAGCTTCATGGGCAAGTTCTTGTTCATCGGCCTGATCCTGCTCATCGTCGCATCGCTAGCCAATCTGTTCTTCCAGATCCCAGCCTTGTCGCTGACCATCTCCGCTATCGCTGTGATGATCTTCTCTGCCTATATCCTGTATGACGTGAGTCAGATCGTACATGGCGGTGAGACCAATTACGTGATGGCGACATTGAGCCTGTACATGAACATCTACAACCTGTTCATCAACCTGCTCAATCTGCTGATGGCATTCACGGGCGAACGCGAATAAAGCGATCCACATCCAACAAAAAGGCGGCCTAGGCCGCCTTTTTTATCGCACAAAGTTTTTACGTCACTGGGGACGCTCGAACACCGCGATGGATTCGACATGTGATGTCTGCGGGAACA
>JBGSWB010000120.1:0-17146 GCA_041752675.1 Sideroxydans sp.
CCGGAACAGCGTGGCGACCCAAGAGTGCGGATATAAAACCCGCATCAGCAGCAAACGCCATGAGTTATAGCCGTTTCAGCCTCAATTGTGCCACCAGTCGGGTGACGCAAGGATGAAGGCTGGGTGTCTAAAGTTGAGTTACGACTGTAATCTTATGGTTAGTCTCCACTGAAACTGCGTTTTGTCGCTATGCGGCGTTGCGAACGAAAAATTATTCCTTACATATTAGGTAGATGCTGCGTCGTAATTTTTCGTTCGCGCCTTGCCTAGCTTAGAACTTGAATTTTTTTGAGGTATCCAAATGCCAGTGAATCTTTCTGCGCCCGTTGCGGGTTCTTTGTTGCCCGTTGCGGGCGTTTCTTTGGGCATCGCTGAGGCGGGTATCAAGCGTCCTAATCGTAAAGACCTGTTGGTCATCAAGCTGGACGAAGGTGCGACGGTGGCAGGTGTGTTCACCACCAATCGCTTCTGTGCCGCACCGGTCACCTTGGCGAAGGATCATTTGGCATCGGGTAAAGGTATTCGTGCGCTGTTGGTCAATACGGGCAACGCGAATGCAGGGACAGGTGAGCAAGGTATGGCAGCAGCTCGTCAGACTTGTGTGAACCTCGCCGAGCTGTTGGGTTGTGCGCCAGAACAAGTCTTGCCCTATTCCACTGGCGTCATCATGGAGCCGCTACCCGTCGAAAAGATCGTCGCAGGGATGCCGTCTGCCATTGCAAATCTGAAGGCGGATAACTGGTTCGATGCTTCACAAGCCATCATGACGACGGACATCGTCGCCAAAGCGGTGTCGCGTCAAATTCAAGTCAACGGCAAGACGGTTACTGTCACGGGTATGTCCAAAGGCTCCGGCATGATCCATCCCAACATGGCGACCATGCTGGGTTACATCGCTACTGATGCTGCCATTGCGCAACCGCTGTTACAGCAGATCGTGAGCGAAGCTGCGAATCGTTCTTTCAATTGCATCACTGTTGATGGTGATACGTCCACCAACGATGCGTTGATGTTGATCGCAACAGGTAAGAGTGGCGTGAATATTGATGCTGCCAATCGTGCTGCGATGCAGACTGTCATTACTGAAGTCGCTACGATTCTGGCGCAAGCCATCGTGCGCGACGGCGAGGGTGCAACCAAGTTCATCACCATCCAAATGGAAGGCGGAAAAGACGAAGCTGAGTGCCGCAAGATCGGTTACGCCATCGCGCATTCACCGTTGATCAAAACTGCCTTCTTCGCTTCTGATCCTAATTTAGGACGCATCCTCGCTGCGATCGGTTATGCGGGTGTGGCTGATCTGGATGTCGAGACGTTGCAGGTCTACCTTGATGATGTATTGGTCGCCGAGAATGGCGGACGTGCAAAGAGCTATCAGGAAGAAGACGGCGCGCGCGTGATGCAGCAGAGCGATATCACCATCCGCGTGGTGCTGAATCGCGGTGCGGTCAATGCCACACTGTGGACATGTGATTTCTCTTACGATTACGTGAAGATCAACGCTAGCTACAGAAGCTGATCCAGCGCTCCTGCGTGGGAGAGGAAAGTGATTTATGGATAAGTTGGGCGAATTCCTCTCTCGTGCTGAAGGCCTTCTTTCCCGTCTAGAAAGTATCTTGCCTAGTGCACAGTTGCAAACTCCAGACTGGCAAGTTGCTGCCGCTTTTCGCTGGGATCACCAGCAACGTGTCTTACATCCTGTTACCAATTTTCAGCGCATAGCACTATCCGATCTTTCGGGTATCGATGATCAGAAGCAACGCATCCAGCAGAATACGATGCAATTCGTGCGCGGTGGTACGGCCAACAATGTGCTGCTCTCTGGCGCGCGCGGTACGGGTAAATCGTCGTTGGTGAAAGCGCTTCTGAATGAGTATGCCGCACAGGGGCTGCGCGTCATTCAGATCGACAAGCAAGGATTGATCGATCTGTCGTCTATCGTTGGTCTGGTTCAAGGACGTGCTGAACGATTCATCCTGTATTGCGATGACCTTTCCTTCAACGATGCCGAGCCGGGTTATCAGGCACTCAAGGCTGCATTAGATGGCGATCTGGTCGCTTTCTCGGACAATCTGCTCATCTATGCCACTTCCAATCGTCGTCATCTGATGCCTGACTACATGCAAGACAACCTCGCCACGAAGTATGTCGGCGATGAGATACATCCTGCTGAAAGCGTAGAAGAGAAGGTCTCGCTGTCAGAACGTTTTGGCTTGTGGATATCGTTCTATCCATTCACGCAGGATGAGTATCTGCAAGTGGCGACGCATTGGCTGGCGCATCATGGTTGGAAGCAGGGACTAACTGATGAGGTGCGTACGGTAGCTTTGCAGTGGTCGCTCATGCGTGGCTCCCGTAGCGGACGTGTGGCTGGGCAGTTCGCGAAAGATTGGTGTGGTCGGCATGTCACAAAATAAGATCGTCGATGTTGCTGCTGCGGTCTTGCAGCGGCCTGATGGTTCTTTTCTTTTGGCGCAACGCCCTGCCGGCAAGATATGGGCGGGCTACTGGGAGTTTCCCGGCGGCAAGTTGGAACAGCGTGAGTCCGCGCGTGATGCCTTGGTGCGCGAGTTGCGTGAAGAGTTGGGTATCGCAGTACACACCGCCTATCCTTGGCTGTTGCGGGTGTTCACCTACCCTCATGCGACGGTACGATTGCATTTCTTTCGGGTGACATCATGGAGTGGTGATTTGCATCCACACGAGGGGCAGCAGTTCTCGTGGCAATTGCCGACTGCTGTTCTGGTCGCTCCTATCCTGCCCGCTAATGCGCCGATATTGCGTGCGCTTGAATTGCCTACTTTGTATGCCATCAGCAATGTGGCTGAATTAGGCGAAGATATTTTCCTATCTCGACTACAAATCAAGTTGGATTCCGGCTTGCGCTTGATCCAGTTGCGAGAGAAACATCTTGCACCAGATGAATTGAAGGCATTGGCGCGACGCGTGGTGTCTATGTCACACGCATGTTGCGCAAAGGTGTTGCTCAATGGGGATGTCGCGCTGGCGAACGAGGTTGGCGCGGATGGGGTGCAGTTGACCTCTTCACAACTCGCCGGATTATCTGAACGACCCGATGTGGGGTGGTGCGGAGCCTCATGTCACAACGTAGAAGAGTTGCAGCGAGCTGAGGAATTGGGCTGTGACTTCGCTTTGCTCTCCCCTGTACTTCCTACGCAGTCACATCTAGGCACACCACATCTAGGTTGGGAAAGCTTTGCTGCGATGACGGCGGGGTCATCTATCCCAGTGTATGCGCTAGGTGGATTGGCTGAGGAGGATATGCCTGTGGCATGGCAACACGGCGCGCACGGCGTCGCGTTATTACGTCAGGCTTGGTGATCGGGTTCTTGTAGGTCTTGTTCGCGTTGCTCGACGCGATACTCTTCGTTAGCCCATTTTCCTAAATCGATCATCTTGCAGCGTTCGCTACAGAAGGGGCGGAATTTGTTTGCGGTGTCCCATTGATGTTGCTTGCCACAGTGCGGGCAAGAGACGACTGGAGGCTTGCTCATTGCGAGGAACAGAAGGTCAGATCGAATTCGACATCGTGTTCGTACAAAGAGGTCTTGGCAGTGAAATTGGCTGCGACGAAACGAATATTGAGTGCGTATTTGTTGGCGCTGACTTCGGGGATACAGGGCAAAGTTTGGTCAAGCGTGATGCGCAATAGTTGTGCGACGCGTCCCCCCTGCATTTGTTGGAACGTGCCTTGGTGGGCAACGAAATGGTGTAGCTTGCCGCTCTCTCGCAACAGTTTCAACAAGATGGCGATGCCATTCTGTAGGGGAAGGAACGGGGTGACCCAGGCATACAGATTCGCGCGCCGCATGTCAGCGGATTGATGTTGCCAGTAGTGATAGGAAGGGAGGTCGAATTCGCATACGCCTCCGGGGATACACGCGCGTTGCTTGATTCCCATCAGCCATTCGTCGTCACGCAGATGTTGCCCTATCTTGCCACTCATTTCGAGTAATTGGGCTCCATTATTTTCTAGTTCACTCAGAACGGCATCCAGCGCCGCTTCGGATATCTGGGGATTGTTGTGTAGCGCATTAAGTATCTTTTTTTGACGCTCCAACTCTTGCAGGATCTCGGATTTGAGATCCGCGCGACTGGCGACTTCGAGTATCTCAAACAGGACGCTGAGGGCTGCATGGTGATCGGCACTTTCCGAACTGCTTATGAAGCGAGTGATGCGCTGGAAAAGGTCCTCCAGTCGCAACATGGTGCGTACTCGTTCATTCAATGGGAAATCGTAACTGATCACATTAGCCTAACGGACGGTATGGGAATGACTGGGTGCGAAAGATATAGGCAGCATCTCATATCGTCAATCGTTTTTCACAGCTGAATCAATCGGCTGTGTAATTCTTCTACTTGCAATCGTAAATCATCGAGCTGCGAGTCATTCGTGATGACTGCATCGGCCAGTCGCAACCGCTCATTCCGAGATATCTGTTGCGCCATGATGGATCTGACCTCTGTCTCGGGTAGCATGCTCCGTTGCATGGTGCGGGCTACCTGTTGCTGTTCTGTGCAATCGACAACGATGACTTGGTGTAGCCAGTCGCGGTATCGTCCGCTCTCGAACAGCAAAGGAACAACGACCAAGGTATAGGGAGCTTCGTTTCGTGATTCGGCGAGTATCTGTGATTTTTCTCGGATTAGCGGGTGAAGGATCGCTTCCAAACGTTTTTTAGCGGCAACATCGGAAAACACCAACTGGCGCATCTTGGCTCTATCCATTGCGCCAGCCGGGGCTATGAATCCATCACCGAATTCCATACGGATCGCGGGTAAAGCCTCTCCCCCAGCTTGGGTGAGTTGATGTGCGATTTGATCGGTGTCAACGATGCGTGCGCCGAGCTCGGAGAATAGGGTTGCGACGGTGCTCTTGCCGCTACCTATCCCTCCAGTCAATCCGTGGCATAACTTCACGGAACGGCAAGCAGTTGCAGATAATTCTGGGTCAATGCTTGCCCCCAGAACAGGGCGATCAGCCCCCCGCCAGCGAGGTAGGGGCCAAAGGGGATGGGGATGTTGCGCCCATGCTTGGCGAATATGATCAGCGCGACTCCTATCACAGCGCCAACCAGCGAAGAAAGCAGGATGATCAGCGGCAACATCGTCCATCCTAGCCATGCGCCTAGAGCAGCCAGTAACTTGAAGTCGCCGTAGCCCATGCCCTCTTTTCCGGTCGTGAGCTTGAACGCCCAATATACCGACCAAAGGATGAGATAGCCTGCAACGGCTCCAATGAGCGCGTTGGGCAGCGACGTGAAGGCGCTATTGAGATTTAGTAGCAACCCCAACCAGAGTAGAGGGAGAGTGATGCTGTCGGGTAATAATTGGGTGTCGAAATCGATGCAGGTGAGTGCAACGAGCGCCCAGACCAAGATGATGGCGGCAATGCCCGCCAAGCCGAAACCGAAATGGCATGCGGCATACGCGCTCAACAGGCCACTCACCGCTTCGACGATGGGATATCGAGGAGATATAGAAGCTGCGCATCCCGCACATTTACCGCGTAGAAAGAGATAGCTGATGACAGGTATGTTTTCCAGAGCGCTGATCGCGTGACCGCAGTGGGGGCATGCTGAACGGGGAACAATCAGGTTATAGCTGGGTGATGCTTCGATGGTTTGCCCGTTCAACTCGGCGCATTGTTGTTGCCACTCACGCTCCATCATCTTGGGGAGGCGATGGATGACTACGTTGAGAAAACTACCTACCAGCAATCCAATGATGCCTGCAAGGATGGTGAAGGTCAGAGGGGATGATTCCAGTAAAGCTAGCATCGCGGGTAGAGCCTATAAAAAAGGCGCGGCATATGTGCCGCGCCTAGGGTTGTTCAGACAGGGTTAAACGACTTGGCCCATCTTGAAGATCGGTAGGTACATTGCAATCACCATGCCGCCGATGAGTGTTCCCAGCACAACCATGATGATAGGTTCCATCAAGCTAGAAAGTGCTTCCACCGCGTCATCGACTTCGGCCTCGTAGAAATCGGCCACCTTGGACAGCATGCTGTCTATAGAGCCAGATTCTTCACCGATGGCTACCATTTGCAACACCATACTAGGAAAGACGTTGGAGTTGATCATAGCGGAATTCAAACTGCTACCAGAGGTCACTTCGCGCTGTATCTGCTTGGTGGCATCATAGTAGACCGCATTACCAGCAGCGCCAGCGACTGAGTCAAAGGCTTCCACTAACGGCACACCAGCTGCGAACATGGTGGAGAGCGTACGTGCCCAACGAGCGATTGTTGCAATGCGAACTAGACGACCGAAAATGGGAAGTTTGAGCATTAATCTATCCATGACACGCTGCATGTTTTTGCTACGTTTCCATGTATAAAAGAACCAATATCCACCGCCACCGATGGCACCAAATATGGCCCACCACCATGTTACGAAGAAGTCTGAAATGGCCATTATGACAAGCGTTGGCGCAGGAAGGTCTGCTCCGAAGCTACTGAACAATTCCTTGAAGGCGGGAATCACGAAGATCATGATGACAGCTGTGATGACGAAGGCCACCACGATGATCGAGACGGGATAGAACAACGCTGATTTGATCTTGCTTTTGATTGCTTGGATCTTTTCTTTATAGGTCGCCAAACGATCCAGCAGACTATCCAAGATACCTGCCGCTTCGCCCGCACCGATCAGATTGCAAAAGAGTTCGTCGAAATAGAGGGGGAACTTGCGGAAGGCCTGCTCCAAGCTGCTACCCGTTTCCACATCCGTCTTGATGTCCAGCAGGAGTCGGGCGACCGCAGGGTTGTCGTGTCCCTTGCCGACGATGTCGAAGGCTTGGAGCAAAGGGACGCCCGATTTCAACATGGTGGCAAGCTGGCGTGTAAAAAGGGTCACATCTTTTTCAGAGACGGAGCCGCCTCCCTTGGAACTCTTTTTGATCTTACTGACTTGGATGCCTTGACGGCGCAAATGTGCAGAAACGCTAGCCTCACCTGCGCCACGCATCTCACCTTTGACGACTTTGCCGGTCTTGTCCTTACCTTCCCAGCTGTACTGGATTTCTTTGACCTTCTCGGGTTTTGCGGTAGCCATCGTGTTACCTCGATTCAAGTGTTGCCATAGTGAAGGCTCCGTTCATTCTGAAATCAATGCGCCAATACGCTAGATTATAAAGGTTTTTTGCATGATGCATGGCTTTGGAGGCTTTGTAAAGTTTAGGGCAAAGGCTTTGCCACATCGGGTTGGGTTGGAAATATTCTGGCCACTTTGACTGCTCTGTCTTGCGTTTGGATGATCTCAATCGGATAACCTTGAATCTTGAGGCTAGTACCTGGCTCGGGAATGTCCTGTAGATGTTCCAAGATCAGGCCATTCAATGTCTTTGCTTCGCCTAAGGGAAGATGCAGACCGAGTTTACGGTTCAGTTCGCGCAGGCTACTGCTCCCTTCCAGCAACATACTGCCATCGGAGTGGCGTAGATATTTACCAGTCTGAGAGGGAGATTGTGTGGTGAAGTCGCCCACGATCTCCTCAAGGATGTTCTCCAACGTCACCAACCCCAGCAGTTCACCGTATTCATCAACGACCAATCCCATGCGAGTATGGCGTTCTTGGAATTGTTGCAACTGTTTTAGGAGCGGTGTGTCCGAGGGTATGAAGTAAGGCTCTTGCAATATCTCTCGAAATTGAGTGGCGTCGATGACCTCTTCTTGCAATAAAGAGAGCACGCGTTTGATATGTAAGATGCCGATGATGTTACTCTGAGAATCAGCATAAACTGGCATCAAAGTGTGATGGCTGGTGATGATTTGCTGGCGCAATTCAATGGGGTCGACATCGATGTTGAGTGACTCGATCTGGTTGCGCGGCACCATCACGTCGTTCACAGTGATGCGTTCCAAATCAACGAGGTTCAGCAACATCTTCTGATGCCTGCGCGGCAGGAAATGCTCAGCTTCTAATACCAGACCTCTTAGCTCCTCCAAAGTCACCTTTTGTTTGCTTTGGTCGGTCTGAATCTTGATTCGTAGTAACCACAAAAATCCCTTAACCACAGCGGTGGCGACAAAGACGACGGGGTGAAAAAGGGTGATGAGGGGGGTCAGCAGATAGCTGGAGGGAAGGGCGACCCGCTCTGGATGGCTTGCTGCGATGATTTTCGGCATGATCTCGCTGAACACCAGCAAGATAAAAGTGATGAGTAGCGTGCCGAGCAACAGCGCTAGTTCGCTGGCGCCAAATATCCGTAAGATAAGGATGTTTGTCACGGCTGCGGCCGCCACGTTGAGCAAGGTGTTGCCAAACAAGATAGAGCCCAGCAGTTTGTCCACCTTGGAAAGCAAGCGGCCAGTCAGTTTCGCGCTATGGCTGCCTTTGCGGATCAGCATGTTCAGGCGATAGCGATTGATTGCCATCATGCTGGTCTCAGCTGCTGAGAACCATGCGCCGAACAACAACAGCAACAAGAGGATTCCAAGCAGCGCGTTTAGGGAAAGATCGTCCAAGGTCGATTAGCTAGAAAAAGGTGAGGGAATGGTGTGCGACGAATGATTGAGTGTCAAGTTGGCTGACGCAGGCTGCGCCGCATCATCCAAATGCCGACTAGTACCATGGGTAAACTCAACCATTGCCCCATACTCACGCCAAACGTCATCAAGCCGAAGATGCCATCGTCGGGGTTGCGCGCGAACTCGCCAATGAAGCGGAAGCTGCCGTAACCTATGAGGAACAGTCCCGAGACAGCCCCCACCGGACGCGGCTTGCTCGAATACAACCAGAGCAAAATAAACAAGGCGACCCCTTCCAGCGCGAACTCATACAGCTGCGACGCATGTCGCGGAAGGTCGTCCACGTGAGGAAACACCATTCCCCAAGGCCCGTCAGTGGGGCGTCCCCACAGTTCGCCGTTAATGAAATTGCCGATGCGTCCGAAGGCCAAGCCTGGAGGCACAAGTGGTGCGATGAAATCCATCAGTGCCAGCCATTGGATCTTGCGCCCACGAGCGAACAGCGCCATCGCAACGAGCACACCTAGGAAGCCACCATGGAAAGACATGCCGCCCTCCCATACCGCTAAGATTTTGAAGGGATGCGAAAAATAATAGCTAGGGTTATAGAATAATATCTCGCCCAAACGCCCACCCAGAACGACGCCTAGAACGCCATAAAAGAGTAGGTCATCGAGAAATTTCTCATCCCACCCATCTCGATTCAAGGTGCGCAGACGTTGTCGTCCCAGCCAGATGAAACAAGCGAATGCCAATAGATACATCAAGCCATACCAATGGATGCCCAAAGGGCCGAGATGGATGGCGACGGGGTCGAATTGCGGGTGAACGAGCATAGCCTTAGATGGGTTAGAATCGATGCTCCAATTATACGTTGCTTGAGAAAACATCATGCCTCAATACCGCTCACACACTTCCACTCATGGCCGCAACATGGCTGGAGCTCGCTCTTTGTGGCGTGCGACAGGCATGAAAGATGGCGACTTCGGCAAGCCCATCATCGCCATCGCCAACTCGTTCACTCAGTTCGTGCCGGGGCACGTTCACCTCAAGGATCTGGGGCAGATGGTGGCGCGCGAGATCGAGAAGGCGGGTGGTATCGCCAAAGAATTTAACACCATCGCGGTAGATGATGGCATCGCCATGGGGCATGACGGTATGTTGTATTCCCTGCCATCGCGCGACCTCATCGCTGACTCTGTTGAATATATGTGCAACGCACACTGTGCCGATGCGCTGGTGTGTATCTCCAACTGCGACAAGATCACGCCGGGCATGTTGATGGCCGCGATGCGCTTGAACATCCCTGTGGTGTTCGTTTCTGGGGGGCCGATGGAAGCGGGCAAGGCGACCTTGCAAGGTAAAGTCGTTGGTCTGGATCTGGTGGATGCGATGGTGGCAGCGGCGGATAGTCGCGTGAGTGATGCTGATGTGGATACGATTGAACGTTCCGCTTGCCCGACCTGCGGTTCCTGCTCTGGCATGTTCACTGCGAATTCGATGAACTGTCTGACCGAGGCGCTGGGCTTGTCTTTGCCCGGTAATGGTTCGCTGGTGGCGACACATGCAGAACGTAAACAGTTGTTCCTGCGCGCTGGCCGCACCATCGTCGAATTGTGCAAACGTTATTACGAGCAAGACGACGCTTCGGTGTTGCCGCGCAACATCGCCACATTTGATGCATTCGAGAATGCGATGACGCTGGATATCGCGATGGGAGGTTCGACCAATACAGTGTTGCACTTGCTCGCTATCGCACGTGAAGCAGGTGTGGATTTCACCATGAAAGATATGGATAGACTGTCGCGCCATGTGCCGACACTGTGCAAAGTCGCTCCCTCGTCTGAATATCATTTGGAAGATGTGCACCGTGCCGGCGGTATCGCGGCCATATTGGGCGAGCTGGATCGTGCCGGTCTGTTGCATGGTGAAGTCAGCACCGTACACAGCAATACGATGCGCGAAGGATTGAAGCAATGGGACATCGCACAAACTCAAAATGAAGATGCGAAGAAGTTCTTCCGTGCGGCTCCCGGCGGCATCGTCACCACCATCGCTTTTTCGCAGTCCATGTTGTACCCAGAGCTGGATGCAGATAGGACTAGTGGTTGCATCCGTGACGCTGCCCACGCGTATTCTAAAGATGGTGGCTTGGCTGTGTTACACGGCAACATTGCTCTCGATGGCTGTATCGTGAAGACGGCGGGTGTGGACGACAGTATCTTGAAGTTCAGTGGACGCGCGCGCGTGTTCGAGAGCCAAGATGCTGCAACGGCAGGTATCTTGGCGGATCAGATTGTGGCAGGCGATGTGGTGGTCATTCGCTACGAAGGCCCCAAGGGTGGCCCTGGCATGCAGGAGATGTTGTACCCAACTTCCTATCTGAAATCGAAAGGCTTGGGTAAGGCCTGCGCATTGCTCACCGATGGTCGGTTCTCAGGAGGCACGTCGGGTTTGAGCATCGGCCATGTGTCACCGGAAGCTGCGAGCGGTGGCGCCATCGGTTTGGTACAAGAAGGTGACCGTATCGAGATCGACATTCCAAATCGCACCATCGATCTGATGATCTCAGAGACAGAGATGACACAACGTCGTGCTGCGATGGATGCGCAGGGCAAGCAAGGCTGGAAGCCCTCCAAAGAGCGTCCGCGCAAGGTGTCGGCAGCACTGAGGGCTTACGCGGCGATGGTCACCTCTGCGGATAAAGGTGCGGTACGCGATGTATCCCAAGTGGAAGGTAAGTAACATTCATCGATGGTTTTAAGGAGGCAATGTCGTGAAAGCAATACTGATTGCGAATCCTAAAGGTGGCAGCGGCAAGAGTACTTTGTCCACCAACATCGCAGGTTATCTCGCCTCGCGCGGACAACGTGTCGCCATCCTCGATCTGGATAGGCAGAAGTCTTCGACTCAATGGCTGGCAGGTCGCCCATTGAATTTGCCCAGCATCGAGTTGATGCAGTCGGAGGTGCTGAGAGATTCGCCTCTCGATTGGTTGGTGATCGACTCACCTGCGGGATTGCATGGGAAGAACTTGGAACATGCGCTGAAGCTGGTCCATCGCGTCATCGTGCCTATCTCTCCCTCTGCTTTCGACATCCAAGCCAGTCACGAATTTCTGCAAGCCTTGCATCACGAGAAGACAGTACGCAAAGGCAAGGTGTCGGTTGGTGTCGTGGGTATGCGCATGGATCCTCGTACGCGTGCGGCGTTGACGTTGGAACAGTTCCTGAAAGGCCTTGACCTGCCTGTGTTGGCGTACTTGCGCGAAACACAGGCATATGTGAATGCTGGGTTCGAAGGTAAGACCTTGTTCGATCTGCCGCCGTCTGTGGCTCACCGTGAGTTGGAACAGTGGACTTATCTGTTAGCTTGGTTGGAGCAGGAAGAGGCAGTCTAATCGTCAATTGAAAGAAGGGGTAAATATTATGGAGCGTAAATTATTGTTGCTGGTGGCGGTTCTGGCTCTGTCGGCCTGTCAAGATAAGGAATCTAAAGAGGCTGTGTCTACGTCAGCTTCGAACGTGGTTGTGCCGACTTCCGCGCCAGTGGCTGATGTCGTGCTTGCTAAGCCGAGCGAGTCGTCTGCTGTGGCAATCACTTCCTCGGTTGTGCCTACTTCTGTTCCTGCCCCCAAAGTCGTTGCTTCAGTATCCGTCCAGAAAGTCGCCACACTGGTACCCGACCCGAAAGTTGTTACGCCAGCACACGTGGCAGAAGTCAAGCCTGCGGTATCCGTCACTAAACAAGAAGTTGCAGCGGCACCCCCTAAACCAGAAGTTGTGCCTGTCGTTGTAAAACCAGTTGCCGTGTCCGAATCTGTTGTTACCCCCAAGGCGGTGCTCATGACTGTCTCTGATGCCGACGGTGTCGCCTTGGCCAAGAAACGGAATTGTTTTGTATGCCACATGATTGATAAAAAAGTCGTCGGCCCAGCGTGGAAAGACGTGGCAGCGAAATATCGTGGCGATGCGGGAGCGCAAGCGCGCATGGAAGCTAAGATCGGCAAAGGGGGGAGTGGGGCATGGGGTAGCATGAATATGCCTCCCCAACCTCAAGTCACCACAGAAGAACGCGCCATCTTGGCAAGGTTCATTTTGAACTTGAAGTAACGCGTCAACCAGTTCTGCCGGATGGCGTTACTAGCTCACCGCTTACAGTTTGCAATTCATGCGGGGTTGTTTAGAATGCGGTCGGGGTAAACACTCCGCTCGTTGTGAATGAAGTCAAACCTAGAAATGGAGAGAACATGAAATCTATCGTTACAAGCATGATCGTAGCAGCTGGCCTGATGGTCGCTGGTTCCGCAATGGCTGCTGACATGCCTGCAGTTGCTAAGAAAAACAACTGCACCGCTTGCCACGCAATCGACAAAAAGGTGGTTGGTCCAGCTTGGAAGGCTGTTGCAGACAAGTACAAGGGTGACGCAGCTGCTTGGGACAAAGTCGCTGCTAAAGTTAAGAAGGGCGGCTCTGGTGCTTGGGGTTCTATGCCAATGCCAGCTAATCCAAAGGTTAGCGATGCAGACATGGCTGAGATCATCGGCTTCATCAAAGGCCTGTAATCTAGCCTAAGTAATAAACAAATGAGCCGGCGCAAGCCGGCTTTTTTGTTGCCCGCATGTAAGGGGTCATCGAGCATGCAAGAGGCTGGTTATAATCACGGCCATAATTAAATGTCTCAGGGGATTGGGAATGAAGATTCGATACGCAGTGGCGTGGTTGGTATTTGCTTTGATTCCTTTGACGGCAAATGCCGCTGAATCAGGTTTGGACGCGGTGTTCGGTACACTCAACGGTTACTTGGCTCAAGTGATCTTCTATGATGTGTTCCCAGGTGAACCCAAGATGCCTTTCATCGTGGCTTGGTTGATCGTAGCGGCGGTGTTTCTAACGATACGCTTCAGTTTTGTGAATCTGCGCATGATGAGTCATGCCTATCGGGTGATTCGCGGCAAATACCGTACCGCTGACGACCAAGGTGAAGTCTCTTCGTTCCAAGCATTGTCCACAGCATTGTCGGCGACAGTCGGCTTGGGAAATATCGCAGGTGTCGCCATCGCCATCTCGATCGGCGGGCCGGGGGCGACTTTCTGGATGATCGTTGCGGGCTTCTTGGGAATGACCACCAAATTCACCGAAGCAAGTCTGGCGCAGATGTATAGGCGGGTGCGCCCTGATGGTCGCATCATGGGCGGCGCGATGGAATATCTATCTATAGGTCTTGCCGAGAAAGGTGCGCCTAGGTTGGGCAAGACGCTGGCGATCATGTTCGCCATCTTCACCATCTTCGGCTCGTTCGGTGCGGGGAGTGCTTTCCAAGTCAGTCAGTCGATGGGGGCGGTGCAAGAGCAGATCCCATTCTTCAAAGAATTCCCAATCGCGTACGGTTTGCTCATGGCTGTCGCTGTCGGTCTGGTGATCATTGGCGGCTTGCGACGCATCGCGCATGTGGCGGAGGCAGTGGTGCCGACCATGGTCATCATCTATGTCGGTGCATGCATCTGGATCATCGGCAGTAATGCGCCACTCATTCCAGAAGCATTGGCAAAGATCGTCACCGAAGCATTCTCTCCTATTGCCGTCGCTGGCGGCATGGTCGGCGTGATCGTGCAGGGGTTCAAACGTGCCGTGTTTTCTTCTGAGGCGGGGTTGGGTTCTGCTGCCATCGCACATTCCACTGCATCGGTGAGATATCCCGTGCAGCAAGGTCTGGTGGCATTGTATGAACCATTCATCGACACCGTGGTGATCTGCACGATGACGGCATTGGTCATCATCATCACGGGGGTGTACAACGCGCCTGAATATGAAGCTATCCGTGCGGCAAGCCAAGGCGCCACACTCACCTCGATGGCGTTCGCCACCATCTCGGATTGGTTCCCCGCCATCCTCGCACTGTCTGTCGTACTGTTTGCCTACAGCACTGCCATCTCTTGGTCATATTACGGAGAACGTTGCTGGGTGTATGTGTTCGGTGAGCGTTACTCGATGTTGTACAAGGCCATCTTCATTGGATTCGTCGTGATCGCATCGGTGGTGAGTGCAGCCAATCTGGTGGATTTCACCGACTTGCTGATGTTGTCTATGGCGTTCCCCAACTTGATAGGACTCTATGTATTGAGTGGCAAAGTGAAATTTGCGCTGAATGAATATGAGGTGAAGCTTGCCAGTGGAGAGCTGGATAGAGAAGTGGCCGCTAAGAAATAGCCTTTAGCAACAATTTAGTCGCCAAGGCCAGCAGAAGGATGGCGAACCATTTGCGTAGCAAAGAGACGTTGATGCGGTGCGCAGTCTTGGCACCTAATGGTGCAGTGATGACGCTGGCGAGAGCAGCCCAAAACAAGGCGGGTAAATAGACGAAGCCGAGATGCAATTCAGGTAATTCTGGGATGTGATATCCGATCAGGATGTAGCCGACGGTGCCGCCGACCGCGATGGGAAACCCGATGGCGGAGGCGGTGCCGATAGCGCGCCGCAATGGGAGGTTGCACCAGATCAAGAATGGGATGACGACCGTCCCTCCTCCGATAGAGACCAAACTACTGAGCCATCCAGTGAACGAACCGAACAGACTCATTCCTGCCATGCCCGGCAACTCACGCGTTGCGTGAGGCTTGATATCGAGCAATATTTGTCCTGCCGCGAAATATACGAACAGCGCGAAGAACGCCATCAGGAAATATGGCGACACCAGTGCGGCGGAAGCTGCGCCTAGCGCAGTGCCTAGCAAGATGCCGGGTGTGATGTTGCGAACCACTGTCCAATCGACAGCGCCGTGTTGGTGATGTTTGCGCAGGCTCGCCAAGGAGGTGAATAGGATGACTGCCATGCTTGTTCCAAGCGCGAGGTGCATGTTGTGCTCAAGCGGCAAGCCTTGAGCTTCAAACAACCACAGGAGCACTGGTACGAGGATAGTCCCGCCGCCGATGCCGAACATGCCACCAAAGAAACCAGCGACTGCGCCTAATAGGAGGTAGGCGAGATACCACTCCACTATTTGTTCACCAACTGGGTCGTGATGAATTTCCACTCGTCTGGCGCAAGTGGCGTGATGGAAAGTCGGTTGCCACGTTGCAACGTGCGCATGTTCTCAAGTTCAGGATGGCGCTTCAGTTCTTCGATGGAGATGAGTGCGATCTTCTTAACCAGTTGCACGTCCACATTGAACCAGCGCGGTGTCTCTTGCGTGGCCTTCTCGTCGAAGTATTTGCTCTTTTTGTTGAACTGAGTGGCGTCTGGATAGGCGGTACTGCTGACTTGGGCGATGCCGGCGATGCCGGGTTCTTTACAGTTGGAGTGATAGAACAACACGCCGTCGCCGACTTGCATCTGGTCACGCATGAAGTTGCGCGCCTGATAGTTGCGCACGCCGTACCAAGCGACGGTTTGATCTTTGAATCCAGCCAGGTCGTCGATGCTGACATCGGAAGGTTCAGATTTCATGAGCCAATAGCGCATGTTTTCACTCCACAAAAGAAAAGTGCGACCTCGAAAGATCGCACTGGAATAAAGTTCCCCGCCTGTGCCGTTGACTCAATATCTTGAACCTGGGTTCAAGAGGGTCGGTTCCCGGTCGCATCAGGTGCGTCTGCAAGAGACGCTCACAACAGCGATTTAAATGGGTCGCAACCTAAGCAATAGCTCATTGGTTCAAAGAATTATGAATCTCACGAACACCGCAGGGAACAAACTTGTGACGACTAGAATAACTCGTCTTGGTCAACCAGTGATGCGTCAATGGTCGCCTGCATGCTTTGCATTCTACGCTTCAAATCGGCGAGGTCAAAGCCGCCGCCGACACGAGTGGTGAGCAGCTCATGCGCGATGTTGAGTGCGGCCATGATGGCGATGCGTTCGACCGAGGCGATCTTGCCTGTATCGCGTATCTCGCGCATCTTCTTATCCAGATAGGCGACCGCATCCTGCAGTTCCTCGCGCTCATCTTCTGGGCACGCCACACGGAATTCGCGGTCAAGGATGTTCACATCGAGCGAACTGGATTTCGGATTGCTCATTGGGTGTCGTCAGGAAGTTGTGCGAGGAGTTTTTCCAAGCGTTGTGCGGCTTGCTCGATCTTGTCTTGGCTCTTGCGTTGCCCGCTCAATGCGGCAGCCACATCTTGGCGTAACTGTAGGTTCTCCGCGCGCAGACGCTGAGTGAGCTGCACAAGTTGTGCCAATTTGTTGTCGAGAGCATCGAGTTCGCTTTGCATAGGGGCGCACTATAGTTTTGAAAAACCCTGTTAAGTCAATCGCTAACGCTGTGTTTTGCAAGTGCTTTGGAGACGTTGGGGCGAATTGGTGTTCTGCTACAATCTGCCCTGATTCAAGGTGCTGTCAGGCGAGAGCCTCTCAGTTAAACGGGAAACAGGTGAGGAGGGTGACTCCGATGCCTGTGCTGCCCCCGCAACGGTAAGTAAGTGTGGGTTCGTCGATATGCCACTGTGCGCAAGCATGGGAAGGCGACGAATCAAGACTTGTGAGCCCGGATACCGGCCTAGAAGAAGGTTCAGGCAATGTCGCGGGCGGCGACATGGATGCTCTTCATCGAGTACCCATCATCCCCTCTCTTCATTCCTGATTTTTTCAATGTTCCAACGGGGACGCTTGGAACGTAATTAGGAAATTCAAATGAAACACAAATATCTATT
>JBGSWB010000121.1:0-2642 GCA_041752675.1 Sideroxydans sp.
TACGAGGTGGCGGGTCCTCGGTATGCCCTACACTGCTTTGTAGCCCACGTCGAAGCCATGTCACCCCCGGTTCGATAGTGTTTTACTAGCAACGCGGATTGTAGCGCAGCTGGCTTTGGGCGTACCAGTTATCTTCGGCGCAGTTCGTGGCGCAAAGCTCACTGTTCTTCTCCGTTGTGTCTTGATTTGAGTAGGTGTTTTCCTGCATGGCGGTCGCTCTTTGCGATGTGACCAGTGAACCAGTCAAACAAGAGAAGTTGCGCGCGGAAGGAGATGAAGGATAGGTCGGCGCTGTCTGCGACGATGTCTTCTTTGAGTGCGACGTAGTTCTCGATGAAGCGTTTGTGTTCGCGCAAATGCGTCTCAAGGAATGGATAGTCGTATGTCCGCATCAGATCCTCTTCTTCGCGGATACTTTCCATGTGGTCGTTGGCGAGTTGCGAGAATATCTCTCGGATCGCTACGCTGTCCCCGGCGATGGATGCAGTGATGAATTCATTGGTCTTATCGAATAGACGTTTGTGCGCGGCATCGATACTTTCGATGCCTACTTTGAATTCCTCTTTCCACTCTAGATGGTTGTTCAATTCGTCGGTGCTGAGGAAATGCCCAGAGGTGAGATAGGCGTTGCATCGTTCCAAGTAGATCTGAGCAGGTTGATCTTGTGGCGCCACTTTAAGGCATTCAGCGAATAAAGCCTTTGCGCTTTCGATCTCTTTCAAGTGGTAGTGGATGACGGCTTTCTCGAACCGCACTTTGCTGGCGCGCTTGCCATCGCGCAGCTTGATAGGGTCGTTGTTGAATACTTCGTAGATGGAGAGTGGTTGTGCTTTTCCTTTGACGCGGATGCGATCCAAGAAACGAATGTCGTACTTTCCTGGAACGGATAGGTCATACAGGGTGTTCTGACTGATGAGGAGTGGTGTGTTGTAGATCTTGGTGGATTCTTCGATACGCGCAGTCAAGTTGACTGCATCACCGATCACGGTGCTTTCCATGCGGTTCTCACCGCCCACCGTACCCACCATCACGAGGCCAGTGTTGAGTCCAAATCCGATCCGGATAGGTGTGTAGCCTGCGCGTGCGCGCCCAGCGTTGTATTCCTCCAACTTTTCCAGCATCTCGATCGCTCCACTCAAGGCATCGTCAGCGCCACGCGAGAACAAAGCCAAGATGGCATCACCGATATATTTATCAATGATGCCGTGATGTTGCGCGATGACTGGTTCCATCTGTTTCAAGTATGAATTCAAAAAATTGAAGTTCTCCTGCGGAGTCATACTTTCGGAGAGTGAGGTGAAGCTGCGGATATCGGTGAAGACGATGGTCAGTTTTCTTTCGATCTGGTCCCCGAGTTTGACATCGAGGATGCTGTCTCTTTCCAGTAGCTGAAGAAGCTGATGAGGGATCAGCCGGTTGAATGCCTGCTCGGTCTGATGAAGCACGGTGAGCGATTGTTGGAGTTCTGCAATGGATTGTTTATGGAGTTCGGTCTCGGTCTCTAACTTGTCTTTGAGTAGGGCGAGCTGCTCAGTGCGTCGAGTGATGATCCATTCCGCGTGCGAAGCACGGCTCGCCATGCTGATGATAGAAGCGATGAGCACCCCACCCAGGAAAACGATCCATTGTTTACCTAGCTCTGTGAAATAGATCGCAAAGACCAACAAGCCGATGAACACCACGACTACGAAGGTGGTGATGAAGGGGCGAACGCTTGTGAATATCTTAGTGGGAAACACGGTGGGCCTCGATTGATTCCTCAATGCGGCAAGGTGATGGCGGAATGATAGCGCCGTTCAGAGTGCTAGGTAGCGCAAAAGTGCGAACGGTGTCTGCACACTGCCAGCGGCAGGCCATGATGCAGTGCCTAGAGCGGCATCCATGTAGCCATAGCTCGCGATGATGCCGATCATTTGGGCTGCCTGCGCAGCCTCCATGTCGCGCAGGTCGTCGCCCAGATAGAGGCAGCGTGTCGGGTCGACCCCCATCAGCGAAGCTGCATGTAACAACGGCATCGGATGCGGCTTGGCGTGTTCGCAGCTGTCGCCACTCACGAGGCATGACGCACGTTTCGCATAGCCCAGCTTATCCATCAACGGCACGGTGTAGCGGTGCGGCTTGTTAGTGACGATGCCCCAAGGCAGATCACGTTCTTCCAACTCGGCGATGAGTGCGGCCATGCCCGCGAAGAGTTTGGTACGGTCACAGATATGGGCTTCGTAATACTTCAAGAAGGCATCGCGCAACTCGGCGTAGTCAGGCGAGTCCGGTCCTATTCCTAATCCCAGTTTGAGTAATCCCGGCGAACCATGCGACGCCTGTGGGCGTATGGTCGCCAAGGGCAGAGCAGGTAGGCCGCGTAGTTTCAATACATGGTTCAGTGCCTCCCCCAGATCTGGGGCAGTGTCGGCGAACGTGCCGTCGAGATCGAAGAGGACGGCGTCAACCACGTTGGCTTGCCACCACGTAGTTGACGCTTGTGTCACGTCCGAGCGAATACGACTTATCCAGCGGGTTGTAACTCATGCCCGTCACATCATTCACGTTCAATCCTGCGTTGCGGCACCACTGCGCCAACTCGGAAGGTTTGATGAACTTTGCATAATCGTGCGTGCCGCGTGGCAGTAGGTTCAGCACATATT
>JBGSWB010000122.1:0-3066 GCA_041752675.1 Sideroxydans sp.
CCCGCAAAAGACTTCGAGAAGAACGCCCGCGCCTTGATGGCACAAGGTTTCGCCAAGCTTGATCTGGTGTCGCGCGAGGAATATGAAGTGCTGGAACAGCGACTGGCCAAGTTGGAAGCACGCCTTGTGGCACTAGAAGCCAAGTAGTTATGAATACCCTCTGCGTCATTCCCGCGCAGGCGGGAATTCAGGAACACAATACAAGTCCACGCAGTGGACAACATCTTGGTTTTGTACCGCTGCGCGGTGCATTTTTAACTAACTGGATTCCCGCCTGCGCGGGAATGACGAGCTGATGGGGTTGGCTGTCCTCTATAGTCGTGGACTAGCGGGCATGGATGCCGCGCTGGTCACCGTCGAAGTACATCTTGCCAACGGCTTGCCTCAATTCACCATCGTCGGCCTGCCCGAGGCCGAGGTCAAAGAGAGCAAAGACCGCGTGCGCGCCGCTCTGCAGAACTGCCAGTTCGAATTCCCCGCCAAACGTATCACCGTCAATCTCGCACCCGCCGATCTCCCTAAAGAGAGTGGGCGCTTCGATTTGCCCATCGCGCTCGGCATCCTCGCCGCATCGGGCCAGATACCTGCCGACAAGCTTGCAGAATATGAATGTGCGGGAGAGTTGGCGCTAACTGGCGAGCTGCGGGCGATACGGGGTGCGCTGGCGATGACTTACCGTGCGGCGGACAGTGGTCGCGCATTCATACTGCCTGAAGTGAACGCAGACGAAGCCGCGTTGGTCGAGGATGCGATCGTTTATCCCGCACGATCGCTGTTGCAAGTCGCAGCCCACATCGCTGGACGCGATGCACTCACGCGCCATATCCCAGAAGTGAAAGCAGTTGCGCCACACTATGCCGATATGCGCGAGGTGAAAGGTCAGGGGCAATCTAAACGTGCACTAGAGATCGCAGCGGCAGGCGGACATTCGGTTCTGATGAGCGGCCCGCCGGGAACGGGCAAGAGTATGTTGGCTGCGCGCTTCCCCGGCATCCTGCCGCAGATGACACAGGAAGAAGCGCTCGAATCCGCTGCCATGCAATCGCTGGGTGGCATGTTCGACGTGGCTAACTGGAAGCGCCGGCCCTATCGTGCGCCACATCACACCGCTTCTGCGGTCGCGTTGGTGGGCGGTGGTAGCAACCCGCGACCGGGTGAGATATCCGTGGCGATGCATGGCGTGTTGTTCCTAGATGAATTGCCTGAGTTCGATAGAGGTGTGCTCGAAGTGTTGCGCGAACCCTTGGAGAGTGGCCGCATCACCATCTCACGTGCCGCGCGCCGCGCCGATTTCAAAGCACAGTTCCAACTCGTCGCGGCGATGAACCCGTGTCCCTGCGGTTATCTCGGTCACTTCAACGGCAAGTGCCGTTGCACGCCCGACCAAGTGTCACGTTATCGCGGCAAGATATCTGGGCCATTATTGGATCGCATCGACATCCAGATCGAAGTGCCTGCCGTGCCGCAAGAAGATTTGCTCAAACAGTCCGATGGCGAGTTGAGTTGCGACATCCAAGCGCGTGTCGAAGCCGCACGCCAACGTCAACTCGCAAGACAGAACAAACCCAACGCTCAACTCTCAGTGACCGAGATCGACGCACACTGCGCGCCCGACGCCCAAGGCGAAGCGCTGTTACGCCAAGCCATCACGCGGCTCAATCTCTCGGCGCGAGCCTATCACCGCATCCTCAAAGTGGCGCGCACCATTGCCGATCTCGCTGGTAGCCAAAATATTCAAACAGCACATATCGCCGAAGCGGTGCAATATCGGCGCATGGATAAAAACTAAGCACCTCAACAAAGGAATAAAAATGTTCGAACAGAAACTCATCACCAGCATGAAGAACTTCAACCAGCTCATCCATGTGCTGTTGGCACTGGCATTGGGCATCGCCTGCGTGATGGTGATCTGGGATTTCGGACTTAAAGCAGCCGAAGCGTGGCAAGCGGGCAATGCGGCGAACGGCTTCTTCCATGCGCTCGGCTCGCTGTTCATCTTGTGGACGCTGTCCACGCTCATCTCTGCGGAAATGAGTTATCTGCAAACCGGGCGCATCTATGTGCGCGTATTCGTCGAAGTCGCGATGATCTCAGTGATACGGGAAATGATCGTGCAACCCGTGCAAGTCATCAGCAACGGCGGGAGCGAATCGAATTTCAATCCCATCCACTATGGGCTGCTCCTCGCCGCGCTGTTAGTGATCGGCGTGGTGTATAAACTGGTGAGTGATCCGCAAATATCTCAAGACCCCGACGCCTAGTGCTTGGTGTGAAAACGATCAGTTGAACAGTCGCGCAAAGAAGCTTTTCTTCTTCTCCACGAAATCGGTCTGCTGATTCAGATGCGCTTTCACCGTCTCGACATAGTCGACGTCGTCGCGCTTGATGTGATTGAACAGCCAAGTCACCAGCATACTGTTCAATCCTTTGGTGACATCCTCGCCCTGTTCGAATTTGGCCTGATACTCCCCGACCCGTTTTGCGAACAAGTCATGCACCTTCTTGTGTGACTTGAAGAAGGGGTACTTGGCCTCTTCCTGCATGCTTTCTTCGAAGGCGAAATGGGAGACCGTGTAATCCACCAGATCATTGATGAGCCAGCTTATCTCTTCCTTGGAGAGATTGTTCGAACGTGCATCGTCCAACTGGTTGATGTACTCCACGATACGGCGATGTTGCTGGTCGATCACTTCGATGCCGATGTTGAGCTGCTCCGTCCACATAAACTTAGCCATTGATTCTCCTGGTAATTTTAAATCCCCTTTACCACAACAGCTCCCTGATGCTTATACCCACATGAATGGTAGTGATAAATCTCTAGGACATCAAGCAGCCAAAGTGCGCATGCTAAAATCTGCGCTCCTTTAAAGAGTCAAGCACCATGAGCCAAAAGCCCCATTCCATCGAACAACTCCTGCAAAAACGCATCCTTATCCTCGACGGCGCCATGGGCACCATGATCCAGCGTTACAAGCTGAACGAGAAGGACTATCGCGGCACGCGTTTCGCCGATTGGCCACGCGACCTCAAGGGCAACAACGACCTGCTGGTCATCACCAAACCCGA
>JBGSWB010000123.1:0-8269 GCA_041752675.1 Sideroxydans sp.
CTCACCCCGGATGAACTACACTCAGGGCATGGGATGCGTCCATTTACCCCTCGTTGTAGCTCCCTCTCTCACCCCGGATGAACTACACTAGGCCTCACGCAAACGCCCGCCCAGCTTAGGCTGGACGGGCGTTCTGCTTGAAAAATCCGAACTTAAAACAGGAGCATTTGGTTGACCTTGAGTGCTTTTTCTTGAAAAAGCGGCAGGCCAACCAAGAGTTTCATGCTGGCATATTGCTTCTCGGTCACGCTCAAACAGCGTACCGAGCCATCAGGTGGCAAGCTATTTATTAGCCTTTTCATGTGTTTCTCAAGTGCATCGTTGCCATTGACGATGCGGCCATATACCGAAAACTGGATCATGTCGTAGCCATCATTTATCAAGAAGCGACGGAAGAGGGTATAGGCGCGCCGCTCGGCTTTTGTGACGACGGGTAGATCGAAGAACACGAGTAAGCGCATAAATCGTCTAGTCTCCTCGCCCATGTCAGCACTCTAGGCGATGTTGTTGTAGCGGGATGAGAGTGGGTAATTCAAGCAGCGAATCGCTGCCGCCATCGTAGATGCGCGCCAAACTTTCAATAGTGTGTTCGATGGCAGAAAGCACCGACATCTTGCCACGAGGCATTTCTACATCCACATTCAACAGCGCAACCAATGAAGCCTTGTCTTGCGGATTTAATTCCGTACCAGCCAAAGACATGTGCTTTGACACGAACAAATCCACTACTGGGCGAAAAGGCTCAATCACATCATCGGCAAGATTGAACGCATTTTGTTCGCTGGAATGAAAGATGCCGAGAGAGGGTAGTAAGCCATGTGCGACCAAGCCCCGCGCAATCGTGCCGCGTAACACGGCATAGCCATAGTCCATTGCGGCATTGGCAAAACGGGCATCCTCGCGGCGAAAGCCCTTGCCGAACAACTGCACGAAATAAAGTGCCGCTGCTTGCCCTTCCAAATTACCCACATCACCCGAACGCACGCGCTGTGCGTAAGAGTTCAGTCTGTCCACGCCTTCCCGCTCATTCAGATGCAAGCAAGTGGATTGGTTGGCAATTTTCTGACGCACGATACTGGCCCACGTTTGCTTGGCAACGGGGCGCGGCAAGTCAAGTTGCAAACGCATCCACTTGGTCGCGCGGGAGTGCGGCAAAAAAGGCAGGAATACGCCACTAGGATGATGCGTATCGCCCGTGGCAAACAGGCTGATGCCATATTCGCCACATGCCGAAAGCACGGGGTGGGTGAGACTGATCTCGCGGTGGTTGAGTACGATCACCGCGATGTCCTCAAACGGCACGAATGCGGTTTGCTCTTGCTCAATAGCAAGGCGGAACTGCTCACGCCGTAGCTTGGCAGGGCGCGAGATGACGACACTACGCCAGGTCACGACGCTTCTCCGGTGGGGCGGGGTAACGGTTGCCAAGGACATCGACGTTGAATTTCTCAACACTTAGGGCTGTTTTGATACCCACACTTTGGAACTGTCCGTCCTTGCCTGCTACCTGATTGCGATCATGAGCCCAAAGGCTGATCGTCTCGGTTGCGCGGCCAGTACTGGCATAGTAAGCAATTAAGTCGTCTTTTCCTTTTCTGCAAATTTTTATCAAATCGTTTGGGTACATTGAAAAGCAGAAATGAAAACTATCATCCATTGGTAGCCACTCATCTTCATCTTTCCCTTGCACAATTGCGCAGTTCGGAAGGCCTGTCACACGGTGGTTCACATACACCGGCACAAGATGGAACTTCCCCGCTCTCGTAAACACATCCACCCGCACCATGCTGTCATTCTTGGCGATGCCGCCGCGAATAGGAATGCCAGAGAGTTTGTCGATGACCATCGTTACCCCTCGCACAATCGGCCCGGTTGGATTGCCTGCAATATCTGGTTTACGTAGCGGGTTGCTGGCGGGGAATGCCTTGTCGCCTTTGCCGCCGTGTTGTTCCAAGCGGGTGCGGATAGCGGCGTAGAGTTTTTCGTTGCGGTGTGGATCAATCAACTTGTCCATATCCTTCAAAGTCAGACTAGTGAGCGCAATTTTTTGAGTCACCCCACCTTGTGCTTTGAGTCGTTCTGGTTGCGCATAGATGGTGTCTTTATGTGCCGCACCACTGTTGCGGCGTTGTGGTGCTCGTGAGATGAACAACGGACGCACTGCCTGCAACGCCTCTTCTGAATAGGTGCCGAGACGTTGCATTTCTTCACGCAGCAGTACAGGGTCATCCAGTTTGAGGCGTGCTTCAAGTTCGTTGCGGAAGTGAGGCCAAGGGTTTGGGAAATATTTTTCGATCTGGTCGAACATTGAGAGATTAAGAATTTCGCCGGTGTCGATGTCAACAAAACCTTCACGCACTTGTTCCAGCTCTTTGCGGCGCGAGTAATCTGACAAGCGTTTGACCATGCTGTGGCTACACGCAGCAACCACGGCGGCATCGAGTGCATGATGGCGGTCACTGTCTCCGCGCACTTTTACCAAGCCCCAGCGGGCGCGCAGGAAGGAAGTCATCTGTCCGCTCAACACCACGCAACGTTTTGCTTCGCTATCTACATGTAGTTGCAGATATTGCTCGACGTAGTTCTTGAAGAATTTGCAGATGTAGCGCGTGTCGTTGAGATTGCGCTCGCGGAATTCTTTTGATTCCTTTTCGCCGAAGTCTTTGCGCAATAAACGGCTGCGCTTGGCGAGGCGATAGGCTTTGTTGCCTTCAACGTAGCCTACAAACTGCCGCCAGCGTTCGCTATCGTCTTTGCCATCGAGATATTCAAATGGGGTGCGATTGCCTTTGTTGCGGTTCTCCTTTGCAAATACCAGCACACGATTGTTTTTGCTGTCGTCGAAGCTGCGCGAGTAGGGCAGGGCATGGTCGATCTCGACATAACCTGTTTCAAACAATCGATGCAAGTCAATCGGTTCGATGGAGTAGGCGCACTTGCCCTGTTGCTCACGGTAGAGTTGGTACTTCTCGAACTCTTTGCCTTTGACTGCGCCAACGATATTGAATGTGCTGGCAAACTCGGCTTTGTGTTTTTCGTTGTTGTCGCGGAATTCTTTTTGTAGCTTTTCCACTTCGCGCCGCTCGTCGAGTGGGCGCGATAAATCCCGTGCCATTTCGATGTGGACTTCATGCGGAGAGCCATATTCCTTGATGAGTGCATTCACCACTTTGCGTGCTTGATTCAGCGCGCGTAGCACCACGGGATTACGAGGGATGTCCATGTCATCGTTGAAGACCATTCGACCATCTTTGTCGCGGCCTGAATAGAAAGGCGGTAGGTATTTGTGTTCACCAGCACCTACGGCATGTATCTGACTGTGATGTCCGTATTCGTGAATATTGGTAACGGCCTCGTCGTAACGTAGACCTTGTTCCATGAATGGCACGATTTTGCGCAAGGCTTTGAGCGATAGGTTGCTGAATTTGTCGAAACGAATATCCAGCAACGCATCCACCATCTTGTCCGCATTGGGCAAGATCAGCTTGCGCAGTTGCGCTTCCACTTCGGCGTCATCTTTGTACACGCTCAATACCCACGCAATATCATCTAGCAGCTTGGGGTTGCCCTCTAATGCATCGGTGGACATCTTTTTACACTCGTCAGCGAGTTCCTTCTTCTCTAACGTTTTGCGCAACTCGTGCCAAGCCGGAATCTTTACTAGTACAGCGCTTTCGGGGTCTTTGGCTTTTTCATCGGTCTTCAGCCCAGAGGGGTAGGCTAATCCGGTGAATTTGAAAGAATTAGGTAAATAACCTGCCTTGGTCAGTGCGGTGCGCAATTGCTTGTAGGTTAAGTCGCCTGCTTGCTTGTAGGGCATAGGCAATGCTTCGCGTCGTTCTGATTCGGTCAGTGATCGTGTCGTGCCATCTACTACGATTCGCAGATTGTTGAGTCGGGTGAGCCAGACATGGCGCTCTGCGGTGAAGCTGGCTTTGGGAGCGCGGTACTCGCCTTTCTCGAAGGTGCAATGTCCCAGCATTTTGAGCAGATCATTGCCGGCCAGCGCTGGATTTTGTGCCCAGAACAAGCCGCTTTTCTTATCGCCTGTACCGAGAATCTTTTCTTGGAGTTCTGCGCTGGTGTGTGGGTTGCCTAATTCTCGTTGACGCTGGAACAGCAAGGCGAATTCGTCATTGAGCAATAGACGGGAAAGGGCTTTGCTGTAATCACCTTGTTTGTTGCGTTGCGATTCTGGAAATTCAGCTAACACCATTTCTGCGGCGGTGCGATAGCTTTTTTCGGACATCAATTTTTTAGTGCCTGCCAAGCCTTGCTTTACTCGGCCCCCTTCGCTTTTGCTATCACTTTCGGCCAATTTCTCTTCAGCACGACTTACCCAATGGAAGCCGCGATGTTTGCACAGGTGATAGATGACGCGCGCCCACTCTTCGGATGTCAGTTGACGATCAAGTGCGTCCACGCGCAATTGCCATGATGATTTTGGGGCGATGCTGTTCTTTTCGATTTTGTTCTTGAATAGGTTCGCATCCGCAATCAGTCCTTCGCGTTTGAGCAAGCGCGAGAGCTTGGTGAGCCGCCATGCGCGACGACGTAGGCGGCGGCGTAGCAGTCGTGCAGAGCGGCGGACGAGATTCAGAGAGTCGCCTTCTTTCGCAGTCTCGGCCTTGTCGAAACATCGCACGCCAAGGTCGATGATGCGGTTTTCACCCAGCACCGCCCAGCCTACCGAGGCAATACCAATGTCTAAACCAATTGTGAGTGGGCCGAGATTTTCGAGCTTGCTTGCCATTGCGTTCTCCGTGATAATGGAATCGTTGTAGTAGTTCATCCGGGGTGAGAGCCGTTGCTACAATAAAGATAAAGCCGAAAGGCTGAATCTGTATCCGAAAGCCCAGCGGGGAAACCCGCTGGGCTTTCTCTATTTCGTGAGGCTAATTTCATTGGCGCGCCTTCTTCAAATGTTGTTGACGAGTAGAAGCGAAGTGTTTTTGAGCACTCGTTTGTTGGTGTTGCAGCCGTTATTGATGATGCGAGTCGGATTGTAGCTGACGTTATTGGCTTGTGGCGTTGATTTGGGCTTACTCGCGTTGGTTATTGTTAGGGCGTTGTGGTTTAATTCGCGCCTATGAAATTCCCCTTCCAAACCATCGCTATCATCGGCAAGCAGAAGACTGCTGATGTCGCTGCGCCCATGCTCTTGCTGGGCGATTTTTTGGCCGAGCGCGGCGTGCGTGTGGTGGTGGATGGTCTCTCAGCTGAACACATCAAAGGCCATCGGTTCACCGCAATGAGTTTGGATGAGATCGCCCGCTCGGTCGATCTCGCTGTCGTCATTGGCGGTGATGGCACGTTGCTCAATATCGCGCGTACGCTCGCACCGCATGGCGTGCCTATCGTCGGGGTGAACAAAGGGCGACTTGGGTTCCTTACTGATCTGACGATGGGGACGATGTTGGCGGGTATCTCCGATATGTTGGATGGTCGCTTCATCACTGAACAGCGTCTGCTGCTGGAAGCCAAGGTGATGCGTGACGGTGCCGAGATCTATAGCGGTCTGGCATTCAACGAGATCGTGGTGCACCGCAGCAACATCAGCAGCATGGTGGAGTTCGAGGTGCGCATCGATGGTGAGTATCTCTACAACCAGCGCGCCGATGGTCTCATCATCTCCACGCCAACTGGTTCTACTGCCTACGCGATGTCTGCGGGCGGCTCTATCTTGCATCCGAGCTTGGATGTGTTGCAGCTCGTGCCAGTCTGCCCGCATTCATTGAGCAATCGCCCTATCGTGGTCAAAGGCACGTCAGTGCTGGAATTGCTGATGCACCGCACGGGCGACATCTGCGTGCGTTACGACAGCCACACCAACGTCGATCTGGAATTGCACGACAAGATCATCGTCACTCGCTTCGAGAAGCCTGTGTATCTGCTGCATCTAGAAGGTCATAGCTACTACCATACACTGCGCGAAAAGCTGCTCTGGAACCAAACACTGTGATGCAAGCTACTGCGCGGACAATCTGCGGCGTTGCGTGCTCACTCACTCCTCGCCTACCAAACTCGGTATGTCTCGTCGCTCGTTGCGCGGCGCCTTGCATATTGCCCTGCTCGCGACGCTTGCATGAGTAAATACGATGCTCAAGTTCCTTTCTATCCGCGACTTCGTCATCGTCGAATCCCTTGAGCTCGATTTCTCTTCCGGCTTCACTGCGCTGACCGGCGAGACGGGCGCGGGTAAATCCATCCTCATCGACGCGCTGTCGTTAGCCTTGGGCGAGCGCGGTGATGCGGGCATGGTGCGCAGCGGTTGCGAGCGTGCCGACATCGCTGCCGAATTCGACATCGCTGCGTCCCCAGCCTTGCAAGCATGGTTGAAAGAACAAGAGCTGGATGGTGACGAGGGTGTTTGTTTGTTGCGCCGCACTTTGGATGCCAGCGGTCGTTCGCGCGGCTTCATCAACGGCAGCAGCGCCACGCAACAACAGATGCGCGAGGCAGGAGAATACCTGCTCGACATTCACGGCCAGCACGCACATCAATCGTTGCTGAAAGCGGATGCTCAACGTGATTTGCTAGATACGCATGCGGGATTGACCAAGCAGGCGGAAGAGGTCGCAAGCAGTTTCAAAGCGTGGCAGGGGTTGCATCGTCGCCGTACCCAGTTGGAGCAGAACGCCGAAGCCGTGGCTGCTGAGCGCGAGTTGTTGGTGTTCCAACGGCGCGAGTTGGAGACCTTGAACTTCACCGCTGATGAATGGCACGCCCTGCAAGCCGACCATTCCCGTTTGTCGCACGCGGCAAGTCTGTTGGAGACGGCACAGTTCGGGGTGGAGGTGTTGAGCGAATCCGACACCACTTGTTTGGGGCAACTCAATGCCTTGGTCACGCGCCTGCGTGCGGGGCTGGAGTTCGATGCGGGTCTGCAAGACACGTTGACCATTCTGGAGAGTTCGCAGAACGAATTGCAAGAAGCGGTGTACGCGCTGCGTCATTACCAAGAGAAGTTAGAAACTGATCCGCAGCAGTTGCGCGAACAGGAACGCCGCATCGCCGATGTGATGGAAGCGGCACGCAAATATCGCGTAAAGCCGGAAGCCTTGCCACAAGCACTGGAAAGCGTCGTGGCACGCTTGGATGAATTGGGCGGCGATGCCGACTTGGCTGAGTTGGCGAAGCAAGAAGCGACCGCGCGTGAGACCTATCTGACTGCTGCCAAGAAACTGAGCGCCTCTCGCGCCAAAGCCGCCAAGAAACTCTCGGACGACATCACCACGGCCATGCAGACGCTGGCGATGCAGGGGGGGGCTTTCGCAGTGGCCTTGTTGTCGCTGGCGGAAGGCAATGCGCATGGTCTGGAAAGTGTCGAGCTGCAAGTGGCGGCCAACCAAGGTTCGCCGTTGCGCAGCTTGGCGAAAGTCGCTTCGGGCGGCGAACTCTCCCGTATCAGCTTGGCCATCCAAGTCGCGGCGAGCAGCGCGGCCAGCGTACCTACCTTGATATTCGACGAGGTAGATAGTGGCATCGGCGGGCGTGTGGCCGAGATCGTCGGCAGCCTGCTCAAACAGTTGGGCAAGCGTCATCAAGTGTTGTGCGTCACCCATCTGCCGCAAGTGGCGGCGCAGGCCGACCATCAATGGCAAGTGAGCAAAGCGGTGGAGGCGGGCGTCACGCTCAGTCATATCCAAGTGTTGAAGGGCGAGCAACGCGTGGAGGAGATCGCCCGCATGTTGGGCGGGGTGAAGATCACCGAGACTACGCGCAAACATGCCGCCGAGTTATTAGGCATCGCCGCTTAAGGTATGATGCCGCCTGTTCTGTGAAAGCTATCCATCAAATGCGCATCCTCATCATCTCCACTTCCGTGTTGCTCGCTTCGTGCAGCAACTTCTCCAATTACCTGCCGACCTTCACGCCGCACAAGATCGAGATCCGCCAAGGCAATCTCATCACACAAGACATGCGTGATCGCATCAAAGTGGGAATGACGCCAGCTCAAGTGAAAGCCGTGTTGGGCGCGCCGCTCATCAATGACATCTATCACGCTGATCGTTGGGATTACCTCTATCGTTTAGAGGTGCAAGGCAAAGTGGTGGAGAACCAACGTTTGACCTTGTATTTCGAGCAAGGCGTGTTGGCACGCATCGATGATGCGACACCGCTGGCGGTGAATGCCATCTCGCCACAGGAGAAGAGCAAATGAGCAAGATCAACGAGCAAGCTCGTTCCCCTCACCCCAACCCTCTCCCGCAAGCGTGCGAGGGGGCAAACGAATCGCTGCGCGAATCTAAAATCAAGGTCGTCATCG
>JBGSWB010000124.1:0-8204 GCA_041752675.1 Sideroxydans sp.
TGGTATCGTTCTTCTCGGGTGAGGTGTGTGTAGTTCATCTGTGTAATTTCGACTTGCCGGTCAAAGGACATCGATGCTACCGCATCTCTCCCACCAACCAGCGTTACTCAAAATTGCACTTCATCCTAGAATCCGCCAAGAAAAATTAAAACGTTGACCCTCCGAAACGTTGCATCAGCTTCAACATGACGGAAGCTTTATCCAGCGTCTCTTGATACTCAGCATCGCATTCAGAGTCCGCCACGATGCCCCCCCCTGCCCAGCAGGATAGCTCCCCATCTTTATACGTCATCGTACGGATCGCAATGTTGGTGTCCATATTGCCGTCGAACCCGACATAACCTATCGCTCCGCAATATATACCGCGACGTTGCGACTCTAATTCTTCGATGATCTGCATCGCCCTCAACTTGGGTGCGCCCGTGATGGACCCCCCGGGGAAGCAATCACGCAGCACATCGAGAGCATCATGTTCATAGGACAATCTACCTTCGACCGTACTCACCAAGTGATGAACGTTGGTGAAACTCTCGACCTCGAACAACTTGGGCGCCCGCACCGACCCCACCTCGCAACTCCTACTCAGATCGTTGCGCAATAGATCGACGATCATCAGATTCTCCGCCCTGTCCTTTGGGTGATTGCGCAACTCATCTGACAAGCGACGATCTTCGCACGCATCATCACTGCGCGGTCGTGTTCCCTTGATTGGTTTAGTCTCCACCCTGTCTTGCTGCACTTTAAGGAAACGCTCAGGCGAGGCACACAGTATCTTTATTCCGGGATATTCCAGATAGGCTGAATAAGGAGCGGGATTTGAGTTCCTCATCGCCAGATATGCCTGGAATGCATCTCCCTTCGCTTGCGCCGAAAATCTTTGCGCAAGATTGACTTGGTAGCAATCACCCTCTTTTAGGTACGCCTTGACCCTGTCGAAAGCAACTCGATATTCTTCCTTAGTTAGATCTGCGTGTATCTGCCCCTTCACACTAAACGTAAGCTTCTGAGTCGATATCTTCGCCATCGCAGTAGCGATGCGAGCCATTATCTGCACCAAGCTCTTCTCGGTCTCTGGATATCGCAGGCGAGAAACCAATCTTGCATTTGCTTGTTGGTGATCGACGACGATGGCCCAATCATAGATTCCGACCGCCATAGCAGGAGGTTCCTTGTTGATGGATATCGAATCCGACACATGATGGTATCGACGACCAAGATCGTAGCTCCAATATCCCAACGCGCCTCCAGCGAAAGGTAGCTCTGGGATCGCATCCAACTTCCTCCCCAATTTCTCCTGCACCAGTGTGATAGGTTCAGTTGTTGACTCGTTTTTTTCTTCCCCAAGTACGATCTCTGTGATCTGACCACGCGTAGTCAACGTAGTAACGGGCTGCGCAACGATGATGTCGAACCTATCTCTGCCCCCGCTATCCAGCCAAGCCGCCCATGGTAGGTCGCGCACCGCCTCGAAATAGGCGCTGCTATCGGCCAGATAGGGCAAAGGAGAGCTATAAAGCATCGGTGATAGAATCAAAGACAGACTTAATTGGGATACTCAATATGACCACGATCGTCGCTGTTAAAAAGAATGGCTATGTCGCCATCGCCGCCGACACACTGACCACCTTCGGCAACACCCGCTTGCACGCCGTCAAGGATGCTTCACACGACAAGATACTGCGTGTAGGCGATAGCTTCGTCGGCGTTTGTGGCAGCGCCGCCCACCATCTCGTACTTGCTAGCCTGCTCGCGAAGATGCCTGACGTACAGCTTAACAGCAAGGAATCTATCTTTGAAACTTTCAAGAAGTTACATCCCATCTTGAAAGAAGAATGCTTCCTGAATCCAAAGGAAGACGAAGAGGATCCGTATGAGTCCAGCCAAATCACTGCTTTGATCGCCAACGCCAACGGAATCTTCGGTATCTATTCGATGCGAGAGGTATTTGAGTTCACCCAGTTCTGGGCTATTGGCTCTGGACACGAGTTCGCCATAGGTGCTATGCATCAAGCTTACCTGCGTGAGGAAAATGCAGCCGATATCGCACGAGCTGGTGTAGAAACGGGTATCGCTTTCGACAAGAACAGCGATGCTCCCATCACTTCCTACGTCGTCAAGTTGACTTGAATCTCAGCACTACCACCTAGAACGAACTGATATTTATTTAGGGGGTGCGAAGCTCTCCAAAGAATTGGGGCTTGCTTACCACCCGATTCGTAGAGGGCACAAACCCCTCCACATCACGCGGTAATAAATTTAGAACTTGCCGTCAGATAGCGGTGCGAGCCTCAACGCAACGCAGACGAACCACGATACGCCAACCTAAAACAACGCATACCAATTTCAGGGGACAATGTCCCGCGCACTATTTCTAGCACGAACAAATACGACTTCGAGCCTGTCCAGCCCGCCACCCGACAACCGTGAATCAGCCCCTAACTACAACGTCTTGATCGGGGCCGCCTTCACAGCCTTTCAAACACCTTAGTTTGGCTTGCTGATGCCTGGTGTTGGGAAAGGCCAAGTCGCAGCTGGACGCACAGGAGCAGGTGCTGAAGGAGCCGGAGCGGCAGCCGGTGCTACTGCTGGCTTAGCTGCTACTGGTTTCTTCGCTACTGCTTTTTTCGCAGCTGGCTTCTTAGCTGCAGGTTTCGCTGCTGCTTTTGCCGCTGGCTTAGCTGCTACTTTTTTAGCTACTGGCTTCTTAGCAACGGCTTTCTTAGCTGCTGGCTTTTTAGCTACAGCTTTTTTCGCAGCTGGTTTCTTAGCTGCTACTTTTTTAGCTGCTGGCTTCTTAGCAACGGCTTTCTTGGCTACTGGTTTTTTGGCTGCTACTTTTTTCGCGGCTGGTTTCTTAGCTGCTACTTTTTTAGCTGCCGGCTTCTTTGCTGCTGGTTTAGCTTTCTTTGCTGCTACCATTTCAACCTCCTTAGTGGTGAAAGTTAACAAAAAAACAACATAACAACGAACGTCTACTACACCTTCAATGCACCGCGAACGGCACATATGAAGCCCTTGCAACAAAGGCTGCCGAAGCAGCCTTTGTCATCAATTCAATCCCAAGATAGCGCGCCACCTGTCTGATATTCGGTGACTCGCGTCTCAAAAAAGTTTTTCTCCTTTTTAAGATCGATCATCTCAGCCATCCACGGGAATGGGTTGGTCGCGCCTTGGTACAAGATGTCCACGCCGATCTGTTGGCAACGACGGTTGGCGATGAAACGCAGATATTCTTTGAACATCCCCGCGTTCAGCCCCAGTACGCCACGCGGCATGGTGTCCTCTGCATAGCGATACTCCAACTCGACACCCTTCTGGAACAGGCCACGGATCTCTTCACGGAACGCTGGTGTCCACAGATGAGGATTCTCCAGCTTGATTTGATTGATGACATCCACACCAAAATTTAGGTGCATGGATTCGTCACGCAGGATGTATTGATACTGCTCAGCGGCACCCGTCATTTTGTTCTGACGTCCCAATGCCAATATCTGCACGAAGCCCACATAGAAGAACAAACCTTCCATGATGCAGGCGAACACGATCAAGCTACGCAACAGCTTCTGATCGTTTTCTGGTGTACCGGTCTTGAATTCAGGATTGGTCAGCACATCGATGAACGGCAACAGGAACTCGTCCTTGTCACGGATGCTCTGCACCTCGTGGTACATATTGAACACTTCACCCTCGTCCAACCCCAAACTTTCCACGATGTACTGGTAAGCATGCGTATGGATGGCCTCTTCGAACGCTTGGCGCAACAAGAATTGGCGGCACTCTGGATTAGTGATGTGGCGATAGGTACCCAGCGCGATATTGTTGGCAGCCAAGCTATCGGCAGTAGTAAAGAAGCCCAGATTGCGCTTCACCAAACGACGTTCGTCGTCGGTCAAGCCCGCAGGGTTCTTCCACAGTGCGATATCAGCCGACATGTTGATCTCTTGCGGCATCCAATGGTTAGCACAACCCGCCAGATATTTCTCCCACGCCCATTTATATTTGAATGGGACCAACTGGTTCACATCGGCGCTGCTATTGATAATGCGTTTGTCTTCGACACGGATACGTCCGGTAGAAGTGGAAGCGATGGTATAGCTGTGATCTGCCGCACTACTAGAGGACACACCCATTGCAGGCATGCGTGCCGCAGCAGGAGTCGCAGTGCCTGTTACTTCGTCATCAAAATTCAGCATGGTATTCCTTTGTTTTTATTATTCGCCGCACACGCAGCAAAAGTATCATTTACTGTAAATCTTCACAAACGGATTGTGGTTCCGGCCACCCCTTCGGGGTTTAACTTGCTACGCAAGTTAGCCTTCACCGCAACCCCGAGTGTGAATCCTGCCTACTGGCAGGCTTCACACTCGGGGTTGTCAATCGAACAGAACTTCGGCTCTTCAGCTGCTGGCGTTGCAGCGAACGCACCACCAACACCTTCACCATTCGACACCGCATTCAGCGAGCCTGCGCGGGATGTTGATTTTTCAGCCGATGTCGCACCCAGCGTACGCAGGTAGTAGGTCGTCTTCAGGCCTCGCAACCATGCCAACTTGTAGGTGTCATCCAACTTACGGCCAGATACGCCGGACATATAGATGTTGAGCGATTGCGCTTGATCTATCCATTTCTGGCGACGCGATGCTGCCTCGATCAACCAAGTCGGCTCGACTTCGAAGGCGGTCGCATACAGGCTGCGCAATTCATTGGGGATACGATCGATCTTAGCCAAACTGCCATCGAAATATTTCAGGTCAGCAATCATCACCTCGTCCCACAGACCCATCTCCTTCAAGTCCGCCACCAAGTGCTCGTTGATGACAGTGAACTCTCCAGACAGATTCGATTTGACGAAGATGTTCTGGTAGGTCGGTTCGATGCACGCAGACACACCGATGATGTTGGAGATCGTCGCGGTCGGCGCGATCGCCACGCAGTTGGAGTTGCGCATACCGTACTGCTTGATACGAGCGCGCAAGGCATCCCAATCCATCGTCGCAGACATATCCACTTCGACGTAGCCACCGCGTTGCTCTCGCAACATGCCCAAACTGTCTTGCGGCAAGATACCCTTGTCCCACAAGCTACCGCGATAGCTCGCGTAACGGCCACGCTCTTCCGCCAACTCAGACGATGCCCAATACGCGTAGTAGCAAACCGCTTCCATCGAACGATCGGCGAACTCGACCGCTTCTGGCGAAGAGTAAGGGATACGCAGGTCGTGCAAGCAATCTTGGAAGCCCATGATGCCCAAACCGACTGGGCGGTGCTTCAAGTTCGAATTACGCGCCTTAGCCACAGCGTAGTAGTTGATGTCGATGACGTTATCCAGCATGCGCATCGCTGTCGTCACAGTCCGCTTCAACTTCTCATGGTTGATCTGCCCAGCTTGTGGATGCCCCTTAGGGAACAGATGCGCTTCCAGATTGACCGAGCCCAAGTTACACACAGCGATCTCGCTATCCGATGTGTTCAGGGTGATCTCAGTGCAAAGGTTGGAGCTATGCACCACGCCCACATGTTGCTGTGGCGAGCGGATGTTGCATGGATCTTTGAAAGTGACCCAAGGATGACCCGTCTCGAACAACATGGTCAGCATCTTGCGCCACAGGCTTTGCGCAGGCACTTTCCGGAACAACTTCAGTTCGCCGCTGGCTACTTTCGCTTCGTAACCGAGGTAAGCCTTTTCAAACTCCGTGCCGAACTTATCGTGCAGATCAGGGCAGGTGGATGGCGAGAACAATGTCCACTCAGCACCTTCCATGACGCGCTTCATGAATAGATCCGGGATCCAGTTCGATGTATTCATATCGTGCGTACGACGACGGTCATCGCCCGTGTTCTTGCGCAACTCCAAGAACTCTTCGATATCCAGATGCCACGTCTCCAAGTACGCACACACCGCGCCCTTGCGCTTGCCACCTTGATTCACAGCGACCGCCGTGTCATTCACCACCTTCAGGAAGGGCACGACACCTTGTGACTTACCATTGGTGCCCTTGATGTGACTGCCCAAAGCACGCACGTTGCTCCAGTCGTTACCCAAACCACCCGCGAACTTAGACAGCAAGGCGTTCTCTTTCAATGCCTCATAGATGCCATCCAGATCATCCGCCACTGTCGTCAAGTAGCAAGACGACAATTGAGAGCGGCGCGTACCCGAATTGAACAGGGTCGGCGTGGAGCTCATGAAATCGAAGCTGGAGAGCAAACGATAGAACTCGATGGCGCGCTCTTCACGGTTGATCTCGTTCAAGCACAGCCCCATAGCGACACGCATGAAGAATGCCTGCGGCAACTCGATGCGTTTGTCTTCAACGTGCAAGAAATAACGGTCGTACAAGGTTTGCAGGCCGAGGTAGTTGAACTTCAGGTCGCGACTTGCGTCCAGCGCCTTGCCCAGACGCACCAAGTCGAAATGCCCCATGTCCTCGTTCAGTAGCTCGGCTTCGATACCGCGCTTGATGAATTTTGGGAAATATTCAGCGTAACGCTCAGTCATCTCCGCTGGCGCTACTTCTTCACCAATGATCTCGCAGCAGATGTTGTTCAACAGCAGACGTGCCGTAACGAAACTGTAAGCAGGATCCTGCTCGATCAAGGTGCGCGCAGACAAGATGGCGCACTTACGCACTTCCTCGATGGCGACGCCGTCATACAAGTCCTTCAAGGTCATTTTTAGGACCTTGCTCACATCGACTGCCGAACCCAAGCCTTCACACGCCGATTCGATACGCGCAGTCAGAGCCGCGACATCCAATGGACGCAAGACATCACCATCTTTGACATTCAATACATGCTCAGCGACTTCAGCCTTCGCTTTGGAACGCTCCAGCGTGCGCTTCTCACGATACAAGACATAAGAACGCGCGACATCGTGCTCACCCGAACGCATCAAAGACAGCTCGACCTGATCTTGGATGTCTTCTATATGGAAAGTACCACCATGTGGTTGACGACGCACCAATGCGTTCACCACACCAGAGGTCAACTGCTCGACCATCTCACGCACACGTGCCGACGCAGCGCCCTGACCACCATTCACGGCGATGAAAGCCTTGGTCAATGCGATGGAAATCTTGGAGGGCTCGAACGCCGCGACCGAGCCATTACGGCGGATGGTCTTATATTGATCCAAAGGCAAACTAGACGATGAAGCGACGGAATCAGATTCTTTGTGTGCGAACACAGGTGTGGAAGCAGATGGCAAAACGTTTTCTGAAGCTTGCAGCATGTAACTCCCCCTTGGATTACTCGGCATATTCGACCTCCCCAGCCGAATCCTCCGAAAAACAAAAAACACTAGATGTAGTGGTCAAAACGATGAATTGGGGCTAATTCTAGTGTCTGTTTTGATTTATGCAAGAGGAATTTTGGCCTATATATTTTCTGTATCAGCCTTCGCTAATCCTCCTAAACAGACATCCCTTATCGTGCTTGAGAAAGATAGCGATCCCAGTCGAAAAATGGTCCGGGATCGGTCTTGCGGCCAGGGGCGATGTCGGAATGTCCAGCGATGTCGCGGATAGGATAGACACGCTTGAGTAGGCGCGTGAGTTTGGACAGGGCTTGGTATTGTGCAGACTCGAACGGGACGAAGTCGCTCCCCTCCAACTCGATGCCGATGGAGAAGTCGTTACAGCGAGTCCTTCCCTGCCATGCCGATACCCCTGCGTGCCATGCCCGACGACGGCAAGGCACGAACTGGATGATGCGTCCGTCGCGCCGCACCAAGAAATGTGACGACACCTCGACCCCCTTCAGTCGCTCATAGTAAGGATGGGTTGAGCAATCTAAGGTGTTGGTGAAGAACTCACAGATAGCCGACCCGCCGAACTCATCCGGCGGCAGGCTGATGTTGTGGATGACCAAGAGAGTGATCGGGGTGCGGACAGGACGAGCGTCATGATTTGGCGAGGGAATACGTGCAACTCCGCTCAACCAACCGTTGGCATCGACCCTCATCCCTGTCTATCCTGAGCTTGTCGAAACGGCCTATCCTCTTCTGTGATCGACAGTCGTTCCATGCGGTAACGCAATGCCCGAAAGGTCACCCCCAATATCTTGGCAGCGGCAGTGCGATTGAAATCGGTTTGAGCCAAAGCTTCCAGAATGGCTTCGCGCTCGACTCGGTCCAAATAGTCGGTGAGCGGGTATTTGCCTCCCGCTGTGGCCATTTGCGCCGCCGAACTGGATTCCATCGGCGA
>JBGSWB010000125.1:0-10597 GCA_041752675.1 Sideroxydans sp.
CCGTTCTTGCGCGGGTAAGCATCCAGCCACGCCAATTGTTGATGGCTATGGATGACCGTGGTCAATTCGTATTCGGCAAAGAGTGGCAATTCCTCGGGAGAGAAAAAGCCTTCCAACAACAATATGGCCTGACGGAACTCGGCATCGCGCAGCGCGATGGCATCCTGCACGTTCAGCAAAGCAAAGCCATCGGCGTTACGCAAAGCCTCTGCCACACGCATCAAGCCATGCCCATAGGCGTTCGCCTTGATCACCGCCATCACGCGTGATGTCGTGGCGCGTTGCACCACACGCAGATTGTTCTTCAGCGCAGAGAGATCGATATGAGCGTGGATAGGGCGGTGCATGGAGAGTCCGATTTATTTGGATGTGCGCTTCTTGGAGGACTTTGGCCCGACATCTTTCTCTTCGGAAATCACAAAGCCTATTGGGCGTTTTGTACCTTGTTCAGGGCGAGTCATAAGTTCACGCAACGCATCGAATGCTTCTTTGAACTGTACGCGAGTATTGTGCGCAAGTGAGTCATGTTTGAAGGCCAACTTGGCTGTGCTCTTCTCCAACTCTTCCAATCTCTTAGACAACTCACTATTGTTTGCGAGAGTTTCACGCAATTGCACAAATGCGCGCACCACGAATACAGAAACCTCCACAGCACGCGGACTATTCAATATAGTCGCCGCCATGATTGCGCCATGCTCGGTGAATGCCAAGGGTAACTTGCGACGTCCACCCCAACTTGAAGTCGCACTTTGCGACTTCAAGTTGGTAAATTCTTCCTGACTTAATGTGAAGATAAAATCTGGTGGAAAACGCTGGGAATTTCGTTTCACCTGCTCATTCAGACGTTTAGTCTCCACACCATAAAGCTCAGCCAAATCCGCATCCAACAACACCTTTTGCCCACGCAACAATATGATGCGGTGGGCGATGCTTTCGATAGGAATAAGATTTGAAGGCTTTGGCATCTTTGTATCTGAATTTAAGGCTTGCTTTGAACATCTGGAATGATAGCAGGGCTGGACTCAGGCGAGTTTTGAAAAAGCAACTGTATAGTGAAACAAACCCCTCCCAATCTCCCCTTATCAGGGGAGGCGCTGGTTATGCTCTCCCCTGATAAGGGGAACTGGGGGGGGTTAAGCTCTAATGGTTCATCTGGGAGAAATCTTGGAACCTGCCGGATATTTCATGTTATAAAACGCCACCCGAAAAACAACTCTAAATCGTGAAACGCGGCTTCTACATCATCCTTGCAGCGCAGTTCTTCAGCGCGCTCGCCGACAACGCACTTTTATTCGCCGCCATCGCGCTGCTCAAGCAAGTGCACGCCCCTAGCTGGCAGACGCCAGTCTTGCAACAAGCCTTCATCATCTCCTTCATCCTGCTGGCGCCCTTCGTGGGCGCTTTTGCCGACTCGCTGCCCAAGGGCAAGGTCATGTTCATCAGCAACGCCATCAAGATGATGGGCTGTCTCGCCATGCTGGCAGGCGTGAACCCACTGGTCGCCTACGCCCTCGCCGGATTTGGTGCAGCGGCATACTCTCCCGCGAAATACGGCATCCTCACCGAATACCTACCACCCGACAGATTGGTGTGGGCGAACAGTTGGATGGAAGGTCTGACCGTGGCCGCCATCATCATGGGAGCGGTGGTCGGCGGCTTGCTCATCACACCTAGCGTCTCGCACTCCATCATGCAAAGTTTGAACGTGCCTGATTTCGTCTCACCTGCCGAGTTGGCCATCTTCGTCATCTTCTTCGTCTACCTCGTTGCGGCGATGTTCAACCTCTACATCCCGCAGGTCGCCGTCGAACACAAACCACTCAGCCGCAACCCTATCTTCCTCATCCAAGATTTCGCACACTGCTTCCGCTTGTTGTGGAAAGACCCACTCGGCCAAGTATCACTGGCAGTGACCACACTGTTCTGGGGCGCGGGTGCGACCTTGCGCTTGCTCGTGTTGGCCTGGGCGGCGGTCGCTTTGCATTACAGCATCGGCGAAGCCGCCAAACTCACGGCGTGGGTCGCGGTCGGTATCGCCATCGGCTCGGTACTTGCCGCGCGCTTCGTCAAATTGGAACATGCGGTCAACGTCATCCCCGTCGGTATCGGCATGGGCATCGCGGTACTAGCGATGATCCTAGTCACCAATCCTCTTCTCGCTATCTTGCTACTCATCAGCATCGGCGTGATGGCGGGTTACTTCGTCGTCCCCATGAACGCTCTGCTACAACATCGCGGGCACTTGCTGATGGGTGCAGGACGCTCCATCGCCGTGCAGAACTTCAACGAGAACATCAGCATCTTCCTCATGCTGGGTCTGTACGCCTTGATGGTCAAACTCGATCTCTCCGTCAACGTCATCATCTTCGTGTTCGGCATGCTGATGGCTGGCATCATGACACTGCTCTACAAGAAACATGGACACGACCAAGACAGCTGTCGTATCTGACTCTCTCTTCAGCACTTCATCTCCCAAAGATATATAGGCCATCGCGGCACTGTACATATTCACCCAAAGTGGGAGAATCCGCATCGGCGCGTCAGCCCTAAATTAGATTCGGTGACATCATGCTGGACAAACTCGACAGAAAGATCTATCCGAAAGGACAACTCATCTTCACCGAAGGGGATGACGGATGTTGCGCCTTCATCATCGAAGAAGGCGAAGTGGAGATCGTACATCCCAACGCACAAGGCGAATACCGCTTGAGCCTATTGAAGAAAGGCGAGTTGTTCGGGGAAGTAGCTCTCATCGACCAACAACCACGAACAGCAACTGCACGCGCCACTGAGAACTCCGTTCTGATCCAGATCGAACATAACCTCGTTAAAGGCCTGTTGGAGCGCAGCGACCCCATCCTGCGCCATCTGCTCCTCACTATCTTGGAACGCTTCAGGAACAAATCCAGCCACTCCGCTGATGCGCCCGTCATTACTACACCGGAGATGCGATCGACCTCTCGCACTGAACTCCAAGGCATCGCCACACAAAAACTCTCTCTAGCTCATGGCATCAAGCGTGCACTGGCACAAGACGAATTCGAACTCTATTACCAACCGATCTGCGATCTCGGGAACGGCCAGATCGCTGGATACGAAGCCTTGATACGCTGGCATCACCCGACCGATGGATTGATACCGCCCATGGATTTCCTGTGGTTGGCTGAGCAGACTGGACAGATACAGGAACTGGGATTGTGGACGCTGGAGCGTGCCAGCCGCGACTGGTCGACACTTGTCCAACACACCAAACACGACAAACCGTTCGTCAGCGTCAACCTGTCCGCACGCCAATTGACCGGCGAAGGCTTGGTTGACGACGTCAAATCCATCATCGCCAAGCATGGCATGTCCGCGCACGCACTTAAACTGGAACTCACCGAGACAGTGATGGTAGAACAGCCTGAAATCGCCATGCTCATCTTGGGAAAACTGATCGAATTAGGTTTCCATCTGGCGCTCGACGATTACGGAACTGGATATTCTGGGCTGGACACCTTGCAACGCTACCCCATCGGCACCCTGAAACTAGACCGTGCCTTCATCGCTCCCATGCTGACATCACAGCAAAGCATGGAGATCGTGCGCTCATCCATCGCCCTAGCACACACCTTGGGAATGAGCGTCGTCGCAGAAGGCATCGAGATGGAAGAGACGCGCGATGCGCTCGCCCAACTGGGATGCGATTATGGGCAGGGATGGTATTTCGGCAAGCCCAAGACACTCTCCAGTTACAGCAAAGACTAGCCGCACTTCTGTCGCGGCTCCGCTGCACCAAGCTCTGGCGTGTTCGCCTCAGCTCTCTCTTCACCCTATAAAAGAAAACCGCCCCTTCTCAGGAGCGGCTTTCACTACGATCGATCAGACGAGATCAATCGCCTCGCTTGCCTTTGTCTTTGTAACGGTCTTCATCGTGTTCGCGACGCTCACGTAGCTTGTCTTTGATGACTACCACATCGCTATCGGCACACACGGCGCTCTGATACTCACCCATCACAGTGACCGTATTGTCGATACCTTCGCTGAGTTTTTCGACACGAGTGAATGTCACTGATGCGCCTGGCTCTAGCAGTGCTGGCACGCCGGTCACGCCCGTCTCGAACGAATCAGTCACCAGCATATTACTCACAGGCGTGGTTCCAGTGTTAGTGACCACATAGCTGAAGGTCACATTGGTAGTCGGGTAACGGCTTGCCCAAGAAGGCACTTGGTGTCCGTGCATACCGTACTCGGAACGACGGAACGTATGTCCGTGGTAGTCAACATCCACATGCTCCCAGTGCTTGGGCGATTTGGATACCTTGATACGGCACTTGGTTTTATCATCTGAGCTATCTCCCACAGAGCAGGTCGCGGCGACATTCAGTTGGCAGGCTGGACACCTATGAGCAACAACTTTGTCGAAAAAAGAGATGATGCAAAAGACACCGAGCGCGCTGAGCTAACGAAGCGACTCGTTGAGAAGTTGCAGGAGTTGAACAGCCCGAACCACGCCACGCCGCTGGCACGTGCGCGCTTGCAATTGGATGTGGCTGAGATATTGGTGGCGCTGGAACGCAAACCCGAAGCGTGGACATTGGCACGCGAGGCGTTTAACACTGCGCTGCGACAGGATGCATGGAAAGATGCGGTGGAAGCCTGCGATGTGTTGTATCAGTGTGAGCAGCAAGAGTCTGTGGCGGCGCTGGGCATGGGTGTGTGGCTGGCGGTGAGCTTCCCGGTTGATCCCGAGCTGACGCTGGCGATGCTGATGCACATCGTGGAGGAGACGCCGGACAACTCAGATGGTGCGGCGCTTGCCGCCGTTGCTGCGCGTTATGTGATCGACCTGCGCGCGGATGAGGCAAGCCACGAGAGCCTGAGCTTCCTCGCCAACACGCTGATCGGCCGCGTGGCCGAACGCCACAGCAAGGTGCGCGACCAAGCCGCGCTCGACCAGTGGATGGAGAAGTTGGCACTGCGCGACCCGCAGATATTCTTGCCGCGTTTGGGCAAGGTGGTGAACATCATCGTAGGCGATGCTTGGTGGTTCGACCGCGATGTGTTGCGGGGGAAGTTCGACTGAAGCGCGCCCCTTCCCTCGCACCTCATTTTCTCGTATTATGCAATTTGAAGTTTCAACTTTCAGATTGTAAACATGCTAAACCGATCTGCATTTTCCACCGCCTTGCGCTTGGCGCAGGGCTTCCCCGTGCTGGCGATCACGGGGCCGCGCCAGTCTGGCAAGACGACGTTGGCGCGCACGCTGTTTTCCGACAAACCTTATGTTTCGCTGGAAGACCCTGAGGAGCGTTCGTTTGCCGATACCGATCCGCGCGGTTTTCTGGCGCGTTTCCCGCAAGGGGCGATCCTTGATGAGGTGCAGCGTTGCCCTGACCTGTTTTCTTATCTGCAAGGCGTGGTGGACAAGCGCAAGCGTATGGGCGAGTTCATTCTCACCGGGTCGCAGCAGCTCGGACTGATGTCGAACATCAGCCAATCGCTGGCTGGTCGGGTCGGGTTGCTGCAATTGTTGCCGTTCTCGCTGGCGGAATTGAAAGCAGGCGGCTTGCTACCCGCAACGCTGGATGAAACGATGTTGCGAGGGTGTTATCCACCGCTATATGACCGCCCCGTTGCTGCCAGTGATTGGTTTCCAAACTATGTAACGACTTATCTGGAAAGAGATGTACGGCAGCTGTTAGCAGTGCGCGATCTGTCGTTGTTTCAGCGTTTCCTCAAGATGTGCGCGGCTCGCTCGGGGCAGTTGCTCAATCTTTCTGCGCTGGCGGCGGATTGCGGGATCTCTCATGTGACTGCTCGGGAATGGATGACCGTGCTGGAGGCGAGTTATATCGTTTATCTGTTGCGCCCCCACCATCAAAATTTCGGCAAACGGCTGGTGAAGATGCCCAAGCTGTATTTTCTCGATACCGGTCTGATGGCCTATTTGTTGGGTATTCGCGATGCGAATACGCTGGGCACTCATGCCTCGCGCGGCGCCTTATTTGAAACGCTGGTAGTGTCGGAGTGGGTCAAGCGCCAATTCAATGCTGGTCAAGTTGCCGAATTGTATTTCTGGCGCGACAGTGCGGGGCACGAGGTTGATCTATTGATCCCACGGGGCAAACAGTTCATGCCCGTCGAAATAAAATCCGGCTCGACCTTCAGCAGCGATTGGACAGCAGCGCTGCGCAAGTTGTCGGCGTTGTTCGGCGATGCTGCACTGCCACCCGGCATCGTTTATGGCGGCGAAGGCCAGTTTGTACGCGAAGGGTGCCAAGTGGTTGGCTGGCAGGCATTGGCCGAGAACAGTTGATGTATCCGCTACGCATCGCCCAACTTCGCCAACGCCTGCAAGACCTTGGCGCTAAGCCCTGCCACGAAGATAGGTTGCTGCGCGGTTGGAGCCAAGTGCGCTCGTACGACGTGAAGGGCAGTCCTGCTGAGATCTTCTTTCCTGCTGCCATGCGCAACGAGTTGCCTGCCATCGAGGCGGAGCTGGAGGGGCTGGCGCGCTTACACGGCGAATACCCCTTTGATGAACAAGTCGCAAGATTGCTAGTGGAGTTGAATGACGGCCAAATGGTGGAGAGTGTGTTGTTGCCGCGCGGCGGCTTGTGCGTATCGACACAAGTGGGATGTGCTGTGGGCTGTGTGTTCTGCATGAGTGGGCGTGATGGACTGATCCGCCAACTGGGAAGTGCTGAGATCGTGGCGCAGGTGGTGCTGGCGCGCAAACGCCGCGCGGTGAGCAAGGTGGTGTTCATGGGCATGGGTGAGCCCGCGCACAATCTGGACAACGTGCTGGAAGCCATCGATGTGCTGGGCATGCATGGCAACATCGGGCATAAGGAGCTGGTACTTTCGACGGTGGGAGATGTGCGAGTGTTCGAGCGCTTGCCGCAGGGAAAAGTAAAACCCGCCCTCGCCCTTTCACTACACAGCACCGACGCTACATTGCGCGCGAAGCTGTTGCCACACGCGCCCGACATCGCAGTAGAAGAGTTGGTGGAACGCGCCGAGGTGTATGCGCGTGCCACGGGGTATCCGACACAATATCAATGGACGTTGATCGAGGGCGTGAACGACAGCGATGCCGAGGTGGAGCGCATCGCGCAATTGCTCAAAGGTAAATACGCGCTGATGAATTTCATTCCCTTCAATGCGGTGGATGGCTTGCCCTATCGCCGACCTTCAGCCGAGCGCACCGCAGAGATGATGCACACGCTGAATCGGCAAGGCATCTATTCCCGCGTGCGTGATTCCGCAGGGCAAGAGGTGGAAGGGGCATGTGGGCAGTTGCGCGCACGCGCAGTTAAAGAAAACAAACCTGCACGGATCAAGGTACACACCAAATGAAACCACGCGCACCAAGCAAAGATGAGATCGCACTGATGCCTGTCTTCGACGGCCTCACGTTAGAGCACGTCCACGTGCCGACGACAAAAGAAGAATTCGCAGCGGCTACAGCGGCCATCACGGCGGCGGGTGTCGTTGGTTTTGATACGGAATCCAAACCCACCTTCTCGGTAGGCGAAGTGAGCAACGGGCCGCACGTGGTGCAGTTCGCATTGCCTGACCGCGCTTATCTGTTCCAAGTGCATCGCACGGAGGGGCTGTCGTTTCTGCAAGAGTTGCTGCGTTCGGATGCAGTCATCAAAGTGGGCTTCGGTTTGAAGTCGGACAGCGGACACATCTTCAAGAAGTTCGGCATCCAGTTCAGTGGTGTGGTCGATCTGAATGTGGTGTTCAGCATGCAGGGCCACCAGAAAGAGATGGGCGTGCGTAACGCGGTGGCTTTCGTGTTCAAACAACGCTTCGTCAAATCGAGAAAGATCACCACCACCGATTGGTCGCAGCATGAACTCACACAACCGCAACAGCTCTACGCAGCGAACGATGCTTATGCGGCATTGAAAGTGTTCGAAGCGCTGAAACTGCCGCGCAAGAATTTACCGATCATGGGTGTGAGTGAGCCAAAACAATCTGCGGACAAGGCTGATTTGTTGGAGTAGGATGAAATCGCAGTTCCGCTCTTAATCAACATAAGGAGTTAGATCATGCCTAAGACACATAACACTCACAAAGACACAAAGAAGAAGCCGTTGATGACCGCGAAGGAGAAGCGGATGGCGAAACATGAAAAGAAACACCATAACGATGCTCAGCCATTCATCACACCTTCCTCCACACATTAAGCTGTTGTATCTGTGAAACAAAAGCCCGGCGTTGCCGGGCTTTTTTTATCGACTTTCCGTTCATCACTTTTGCTAAAACCGACAGACGGATGGCCTTCCCTCTTGCTATCTAAATCGGCAGGAACATAATGCCGCCAGCAGTAAACCAAAAGCAAACCTATTGAAAAGTAGGGACGCAAAGTTTCCGGTCTAAGGAGTGAAGTAGGCTCTACGACAGCGGGATTGCCGGTAGCCACTCATCAGTCATCGAGCGGTTTCCGTTAGTACCTTAGCTGTGTCCACCCGAAATGCGCGTCTCTCTCCAATAGCGTAAGCAGATATTAGGAGGGATGTATGCAAGTCAATTTCAAGAGCAACGATATCTGGTTGTTAATCATCGTTTCGCTGATGGCGTTCGGCGCCAATCTACCTGCGGACATGGTCGGCAATGTGGTCGACCCCAATCTGTTATTGATCGCGCTGGTGGTGACGGTGTTCATTTCGCTGTTCCGCTACCTCAAGTTCATGTTGTTCCTCACGGTGTCGGTGCTGGCCATCGGCGCGAACCTGCCAGAGCAGTTGGCGACTCAACTCCACCTCAGCCAGACCGCATTCATCATCGCCTCTGGCATGTTGGTAGCGGTCGCATTGCTGTACAAACTGTACGACCAGCTTAAGAAGGACCGCGAGAGGGTGGTTGTGCGTGACCACGATACGCCCGCTGATGCGGAGACTTCTATCAGTCACTTGCGCGACACCATCGAATCTAGAAGCCACGTCCTAGCTGCGATAACAAATGGCGATTTCGCCACGTTGCATCAATTGCTGGTCTCAGATGTGGAAGTGAACTTCAGTCAGGATGGACGCATACCCATCTTCGCCGCCATCGAGAAAGGCAATGCCGATATCGTCCTGCTACTGCTACTGCACGGCGCAAAATTGAAGATAAAGAACCAGATCGGTTTGACCCCTACTGACCTTGCACTAAAGTTGCGTTTGGCGCGTGTCGCTAAGATCCTGCACTACGCCGAGACACAGAACATGTCGATCTAGAACCGCGCCATCTACTCTTCGCAGATGACACGCAAAATGGCGGTGATGTTCGCCGATATCTGCGGCAGCACCGCCTTGTACGACCAACTGGGGAACGAGGCCGCGCTGAACATGATCACGCGCACCGTGAACCTCATGAAACAAGAGATCGCCAAGCACAAGGGGACGCTCATTAAGACCATCGGCGATGAGGTGATGTGCACCTTCCCCAATGCGGCACTGGCAGCCGATGCGGCACGTGCAATGCACTTTGCCATCGACACGAGGAAGCCCGGCGGCGAACAAGCTATCGCTTTGCGCATCGGCATCCATTTCGGCGATGTCATCCTCAAAGCCAACGATGTGTTCGGCGATACGGTGAATGTCGCCGCTCGCATCGCATCCATCACAAGGGCGCGCCAGACCATGACCTCGCAAGACCTCATCGACGTGCTGCCTCAAAAATTCGAAGATAAGATCGTGCCTGTTACCCGCGCATCGTTCCGTGGCAAACAAGATGCGATGGCGGTGTTCCAATTACTCTGGGAAGCAGGCGATACAGTGTCTGAAAGGCTGGGCGATGCAACGGGACGCAGGCAGCAAGAAAGCGCAGAACAAAGTGGCTTGAGTGAAGCTGCTGAGAACAACAGAGGCTCCTCACTGAGTGTTCCCCCACCCTAAACCCTCCCCCGGTGGGAGAGGGACTAAAACCTAAAGTCTCTCCGCACTTACCCCCTCTGGTGAAACTACTAGCCAATCCACTAAGCCAGCAAGCTGGCAAGTGGCTGGTTATCCCACTGGGGGAGGGCTGGGGTGGGGGAACATTTTTCATTTCACCACCCACTAGCAAAGAAACTGTCGCACTTTAGTATTCAAATAACCAAAAACATAAAGCCCTGTGATGCTGGGCTTTATGTTTTGTGACTTACTACATGCTGCACATCACTTTACGTCTTTGGGGTCGACCACTCGTATCACTTCGCCTTCGAACACGCCATCGTTGCTAGCCTGTGCCTCGCGCCGCGCTTCTGGTGTGGCGACGCTACGCATCATGCGCATCACCCTTCTCACCTCGCGTGTCTTCCACCATACATAGGCAAAAGCGAGGATGCCAACGACAAGCAGGACGACGAGCACCACCGCCGAGAACATCAACACCAAGGCGAAAATCGCCACCGTGACGATCAAAGCCACCAATTTGCGCAACAAGCTGGGCGGCTTGGCTTGCGAGTTCAAGATGAATCTCTTTTGCATTAAATTTTTAACCTTTACCCTAATAATCCCATTACACCATCATTCCGGCGCAGGCCGGAATCCAGTGCTTCTATTCATGAAGGCATTTAGATTTCGCCTTCGCTCCGCGAAGTTATTGTTAATTGCTGGATTCCGGCCTGCGCCGGAATGAC
>JBGSWB010000126.1:0-9625 GCA_041752675.1 Sideroxydans sp.
TCGTTGAAACTCCGGCAGCGAGCGCGGGAACGGCAGATCGTCTCGCTCAAGTACGTCGATAACCATGATTATTCCACTTGGGGGCAGATACTCAACATACTACCGCTAGTGGATGTCTGTGACAACCGGATAAGCACGAAATGAACATTAACCCGCTCTCTTCCGAAAGGCAGCAGTGGCAATTTATGAAAAGGAGCCTTGTAATGAAAAATATAAACCAAGTTATATCCACACAATTTGTGAATCCTGTCACTTCAAGAAGAACGCAAGCACATCCAAATAGTGAAGCTGCAACAACATATTCTGCAACGGCTGCAAATGTAGCTGATAGTTTAAAAATATCGCAGGCTGCATACAGCCGAGTCGCTGGAGAGGCGAAAGTTGAAAACACTTACGACTTCAGGAATATAACTCCAAACAACATGTTGATCGCTGTTAACGGACTCATAAAGAGTGGTCAGATGACAGTTGATGAATCCAGCTCTTTGGTACGCTTCCTTATTCCTGACTCCACAGTGCCGACCAACATTTCAAATAGCATCAATTCTGATTCAGTAGATCCGCCGGTGAATTTCTATCCGAAATTAGGGCAAATGATTGCCTTCAACAAGTACATCCACAATGAATCTGCGGTCGTTTATGGGCAAAAGGCTCTAGCGGCACTTGATCGCTTTCAAGGAACAAAAATATTGGAGTGATTCAACTGGATATATGGCTTCAAACACAATGAGATATTCAACTGTCATTGTTTGACAGATAGTCGATCTGATTCGAAACGAGGTGAGAAATTGAAAATATGCATACGAAAAATAGTTGGAATGTTGGGACTTGCGATAGCCATGGCCGGTTGCGCTATAGATCCAAATGGAAAAGGCGGATTGTTCAGTAGTAATGCCTCCAAAGCCTATATCTACACCCCCGAGGAAAGAGCGGGTATGAATTCCGAAGGAATTAGCGGACTGGTGATTCTTCCGTCGGAAGTGCGGGCGTATGTCGAGAACAAGAACAAAGTAACTCCGCCCACTGGAGAAGTGAATTACTGCGATGCTGGCCTGAGCACACTGATTCAGGCCAGAAGAAACGAAGCCCTTGCTGCAATCGCAGAGGCTTGTGGCGGTCCTGATAACTACAGAATTCGACGTGAAGGTCCTGGCACTGTGAAGTCCAGATACTTAGGGAATTATCAGCTAACACCTAGCTGCAACCGAAGTAAAGTCATCGTGTTCAAATGCAAGGGAGCGGAACCCAAGCCAAACATGCGCAAATAGCAGAGGGTGTAACAATGAAAGTGTTCATAAAACTGATTCTGGGCATGCTTCTAATAGGCTGTACAAGTACAGATAGCCTGCAACTCAGTAACGGCAAGGGTGCTAGTTTCGTAGTCAGCGGTAAAAGTTACGAACAAATATGGCGAGCTGCGATCCTGGCCATGAGTACGGACATGCAAATCGTGGAAAGTCATAAGCCTTCAGGTGTCATTAAGTCACGAGTAGTCAACGGGAGCACAGGAAAAGTCGTTGGTTTTTTTGTTCAGCCAACCGAAGAAAGGGCACCTCGTTACACGGTCACTATCGTCAGCCAAACGCCACTTCACACCGAATTTGTTGACCGCGACTGGGAGCCGTCAGTGTGGGAAGACTTTAAACAGGCTTTGGCGCTCTCAGTACAATCAACTGCGACCTCGAGTCAACGTTAAAGCCATCAATCCGAGATTGATATATAAATTCTTACCGAAATGATTCTGAATTCAAGTTTCTTTCGAATCCATCAAGAAGTTGTTTCAAACCAAATTCAAAATCAGCGAAAGTTTCAGCCTCGACTGAAATATCATTCTCTGTTTTCGTATTTTTTTCCGCATACGCAAAATTTATCATTTCAAATAAATAAGGATATTCCTCAGGGGAAATCATCTGGTGCAAGTTAACCATATCCTTAGGCGGCTGCTTCAGTCTATTCCCCTCTTCTAAAATCACAAATCCATATACATAGCTGGTTAGGGCAATCATCGAATGAAATGCGAGTTTGATTGAGAACCCGGCGTTCCTCAGTATTCCAATGATATTTTCATTATGGCGAAGCCGCATGGGCCCAATGCTTGATCTCGATTCGATGATATTTGCAGCCCAAGGGTGTGAATTTAAAGTTGAACGTACTGAATATGCTCGATCTCGCAAAGCGGCTTTCCATTCAGCGCTGGGTGATTGGGCGCTCATTTCAGCAACAACTAATTCCACCAGCCCATCAAGTATTTCTTCTTTGTTGGCGACGTGTTTATAGAGCGACATTGCTTCCACCCCCAAACCTTGGGCGACTTGTCTCATCGAAACCGAATCCAAGCCGTTTATATCTGCCAATTCCAAAGCGACATTAAGAATCCTTTCTCTAGAAAGAGGAATGCGAGGGGATGGCTTATCGGCAATAGGTTTTTTTTTCATATTTTCCTAACATACACTTGACCGGGATTGCAGTGTAAGCTTACACTGTAATCCAACAATTCATCTTCCTAATTAAAAAGAAAACCACATGAAATCACTAATAAAAATTCTGTTGCTAACTATCTCGCTTTCATCAGGAAGCAATGCATTCGCCCGTAACCATATCCTAGTTAATAACACTTTAGATTCGATTAATGGATTTCAGAACCTGGAATATTCATACAAATTGGCAGATCACTGGACAATTGGGCTTACTGCAACAGTCGCCAATAAAGCCAAATTCAGTAGCATCGAACTTAAGGGCGAATCCTATGGAGGAATCACTAGGTACTATTTTAATCCCGCTCTAGAGGGTGATTCTTGGTTTTTAGTTGGCTCTGCAAACAGATCAAATTTTGAAGCATCAATCATCAGTGGCGGAATTCGGTACGCAGGAAGGAGTGATGATTATTCAATAGCCGCTGGTGCTGGGTATCACTGGTTCTGGGAAAGCTTCAATGTGAGCGCGGGTACATTGATTTCATCTCAATCCAAAATTCAACTGAAGGACGCAACTGGAATTACTTACAAAGATGAACTGAACCCTATTCTTGGAATTGAAATCAAGATAGGCGGGAGCTTCTGATGAAGCTATTAGGCAATACGAATCACAGCTATCTGCCAAATGAATTCTGCAGCTAAATCTGATTGGCCGATAATCGCGGGATTAATATTGCTCAGTGTGATCCCTGCGCTAGCTGGCTCCTTACGACTTGCTCAACTGGGAGGCGGTGCAGAAATTACACCAGACAATGCCCGATTCTTTGCGGCGCCTATGCCTATTGTGTTGCACATTATCAGTTCCATAATTTTCTCTTTTATCGGCGCATTTCAATTCAATACGAAATTTCGCCGTAGTGCCCCAAACTGGCATCGGTCCGCAGGAAAGGTGCTAATCGTGTGTGGTCTTATTTCCGCGTTTTCTGGCCTCTGGATGGCCCAGTTTTATCCGCGAGGCATGGTCTCACCTGCAAGTTTTGACGGCCCGTATCTCTACTATATTCGGCTTCTCGTGGGTTCGGCGATGGTCACGTTCATATGCCTAGGGTTAGTTGCTGCTCGAAGGTACAACTTCTCGAATCACCGAGCATGGATGATGCGTAGCTACGCACTTGGCCTTGGTGCGGGAACACAAGTCTTCACTCACCTGCCGTGGTTTCTGTTCCCAAACATTCAAGGTGAGATGTCCAGGACGCTATTCATGGGGGCAGGATGGGCGATTAACCTTGCTCTAGTTGAATGGATTTTATGGAGAGAAAGGAAAGAAGTTTCGAATATGGCCCCCTCGTCTAGGAGTGTGAGCTAGAAAATAGCTTTATGCGGTCTAAGGCTTTGTGTTGCTGCTCACATATTTGAATCAGGCAGGACTGAATTAGTGGCTATATAAATCACCATGCGTTTTTGAAATTTATTAAGGAAATAAATATGTTTACTATGTCTCCAGTAAATTTGCTTATTGGTTTGATTGTTCTACTGCTGACTGGATGTGCATCGTTACCCGACACAGTGACCAGTGAGTTCAATGGACGAAGAGTTGAGTATGTCTTGGCAAAGCATGGTCCCGAGGTGATCGTTTTTGAGAATGGCCTAGGAGGGAATATGAATTGGTGGGCTAAGGTCTACCCGGAAATTGCTAAGAGCTGTTCTGCATTTGCGTATAACCGCCCCGGCTATGGTAAGAGTGACAAAGCCGTTACTACACGTGATGGGCAGCATGTAGTTGATGAGCTTCGGCTGTTGCTAAAAGATAATGGACTGAACCCTCCCTATGTTCTAGTCGGACATTCTTTGGGGGGGCTGTATATGCAGCTTTATGCCCGGCGTTATCCAGACGAAGTGCGTGCTCTCGTTCTTGTGGACTCTACCCACCCATCACAACTTAAGGGGAAAGGCGCACCAGAGAATTGGCCCTCTGGACTCAATACAGCCTTGCACTTGATGTTGTCAGAAGTTGGGGAAGAAGAATTTAGTGAAATCAATTCAACAGGAGAGCAGGTCATGAGTCTGCCCGCTATTACCGGAAAGCCAGTGATTGTTCTGAGTGCTGCTCAACCACTGCAAGACAAATCAGAGCTTGCAGATGACAGTAATGAAAAGCGAAAGGATATAGCCAAGTTGTATCCGGGATCCAAGCAAGTATGGGTGGATAGCGGGCATGGAATTCCTTTGGACAAGCCGGAATCAGTGGTGAATGCTCTTCGTGAGATCCTTCCTGAGTGCATGCCCTCCATATAGGCGAATGCATCACCAAAGACGAGTTTTATGAACACCAAGTCAATTAATATAGTCGCTGCAGCAATTCTTGCCATGGAAGCTACGTTTCCTTTAGTCGCAGTTAGTGCCGAGAGAAATGAAGAAGTTCTCATGGGCGTCAACATTACTGATAGAGAAATCGAGCTTCATGTGGCTTCAGGAGGGTGTACTAATAGAAATAGTTTCTCTATCGAAATAGATAAGGAAGGGGCTGGAAAACTGCCTTATGTGCTTCGAGTCTATAGAGTTAAGCCCGATGACTGTGAAGCTTTCCTTCCTGGCGGGGTCATAGTCAGCTTTTCCAAGGATGAATTAGGCTTGTCAGAAATATTTGAGATGAGCCTCACAAATAAACTTGGAATCACTTCGCTCCATCGCTAAAGAGCGAACACGGCGCTTTATCTAGCATAACAGTAATGCTGCATAACGCCGCTTAACACTAAGTTGATGTCCGTGGCCGAGCAGCGGCTTCTCGCGGAAGTATATCGCTGGGCAATTCAAATGGGTGACAGTAGAAATCACCTAGCTCCTGATTGACTCTGCCTCCATCCGTATCGATTGGGTAGAATGCCGCCCATGCCAAATCTCAAGATCGCCACCTACAACATCCACAAAGGTTTTTCGCAGTTCAATCGACGCGTCGTGCTACACGAGTTGCGCGAGAAGCTGCGTGAGTTGGATGCGGACATCGTGTTCCTGCAGGAGGTGCAGGGGGAGCATGGACATCATGCAGAGAAACATTCCAACTATCCGGCAGCGCCCCAGTATGAATTCTTAGCTGATGAGGTTTGGGCGCATCACGCTTACGGGATGAATGCGGTGTATGAGGCAGGGCATCATGGCAACGCCATCTTGAGTCGTTATCCCATCATTCGAACTTTCAATAAAGATGTGTCGGCACATCGCTTCGAGCAGCGCGGGTTGTTGCATTGCGAGATCGATTTCAAGGGACGGTCGGTTCATTGCTTTTGCGCGCACTTCGGGCTGTTCGGTAAAGGACGTCGTGTGCAGATGAGCTCTTTGATAGAACATGTGCAAGGCGAGGTGGATATAGATTCACCATTGGTCATCGCTGGTGATTTTAATGATTGGCGCAATCAGTTGAGTCGGGAGTTCGAGAGTGAGTTGGATGTGCAGGATGCATTTCAGCTGGGTCATGGCAAGCTGGCGCGTAGCTTCCCCTCTGCCTTTCCTTTATTCAAGCTTGATCGCATCTACGTTAGAGGTTTCGATGTCGGTCACTGCCAAGTGCATGGTGGCCGTCGTCTATCCGATCACGCGGCTTTACTTGCGGAGTTGAAGATTCGATGAATCGCACCTTTCAGATCGGCCGCAACAAGTTGACCCTATTGCAGAACGGCACACGTTTCTTTCCCCAGTTATGTGCTGATATCGATGCGGCGCAGCACTACGTCCACCTTGAGACCTACATCTTCGCGGCAGACGAGACTGGGCGCCTAGTTTCCCAAGCGCTGCAACGTGCAGCCTTGCGTGATCTGACGGTGACCTTGCTCATCGATGGTTTTGGTTCAGCTGATTTTCCGCAGGCGTGGATAGCTGAGTTGCGTGAAGCGGGTGTCGATGTGCAATGGTTCAGGCGCGAGATATCGCCGTTCACGTTGAAATCCAGTCGTCTGCGGCGTCTGCGTCGTTTGCACCGCAAATTGGCAGTGATCGATGGCGAGATCGCGTTCATTGGTGGTATCAATATACTCAACGACATACCCGATGGTGCCGATTTCGATGCGCCTCGTTTGGATTACGCAGTGAGAGTGCAGGGTAAGTTCGCTATCGAAGTACAAGAGGCGATGCACAGGCTGTGGGATATCGTCAAATCAGCGTCACTACGCAAACGCATGGATAGATTGCGAGCAAGGATCGCCCGTAGAAGTACAAAAGCAACAGGACATTTGGTCGAGTTGTTGTTACGAGACAATCTGCGTCATCGCCGAGACATCGAGCATGCTTATCTGCAAGCAATCGAATCGGCACAGCGCGAGATCGTTATCGCCAATGCTTACTTCCTTCCAGGGCGTGGATTTCGTCATGCCTTGATGGATGCGAAGAAGCGCGGCGTGCGTGTGGTGTTGCTACTACAGGGCAAGGTGGAATACATCATGCAGCATTACGCCACGCTCGCTCTCTATGGGAAGTTGCTGGAGGCGGGGATAGAGGTCTATGAATATCGTGATAGTTTCTTGCATGCCAAAGTCGGCGTGATAGACGGAGAATGGGCGACCATTGGCTCATCGAATCTGGAACCGTTCAGTTTCCTCCTTGCGCGCGAAGCCAATCTGGTCGTGCGTGATGAAGCATTTGCAAAATCATTGCGAACCAGCCTGTTCAGGGCGATCAAATCGGGGGGGGGGCGTGTCGACAAGGTCGATCTGAATCCAATTTCGCTGATATTGGCTAGATTTAGTTATGGGCTTATCCGCCTTGCCATAGGACTATTGGGCTTATCCAAAAAGCAGTAGGTGATGCGGCTATAATGCCGCTCTGATCTATCGTTCGACCTGCCATGCGCTCACATTCATCCCATTCTTCCGCTACACCTACGCGTACCGATTGGAAAGTCATCCGTAGCTTGGTCCCTTACCTGCTTGAGTTCAAGTGGCGGGTGACCTTCGTCATCATCTTGTTGGTCGCCTCCAAGCTAGCCAACGTGGTCGTGCCGTTGGCACTGAAAGAGATCGTGGATGCGATGAGCAAGCCGCAAGCGATGCTGGCGATCCCGGTGTTCCTCATTGCGGGCTATGGTTTGCTGCGTTTGTTCAGCACGCTGTTCGGTGAGTTGCGCGATGCACTGTTCGCCAAGGTGACGCAACGCGCCATCCGTCGTGTCGCACTGCAAGTATTCGAACATCTGCACAGTCTGAGCCTGCGATTCCACTTGGAGCGCCAGACGGGAGGAGTATCACGCGATATAGAGCGTGGTACGCGCGGCATCAGTTTCTTGCTCACTTTTTTGCTGTTCAACATCTTGCCGACTTTGCTTGAGATCGGCTTGGTGGCGGCCATCCTGTTCGTCAAATACAACCCGTGGTTCGCCATCATCACGTTTGCCACCTTGGTGCTCTATATCGCCTTCACACTGATCATCACCGAGTGGCGCATGGTGTTCCGCCGCACCATGAACGATAAGGACTCAAAAGCGAACACACGCGCCATCGACAGCCTCATCAACTACGAGACCGTGAAGTATTTCGGCAACGAGAAGTATGAAGTGTCTCGCTACGACGAACAGATGAAGGATTGGGAGACCTCTGCGGTCAAGAACCAGACTTCGCTGGCTGCGCTCAACGCAGGGCAGAGCATCATCATTGCGGTCGGTGTCACCTTGCTCATGCTATTGGCGGCGGACGAGGTGGTGAAGGGCAATATGACCGTCGGCGACTTGGTGTTGGTCAACGTGTTCATGCTGCAACTCTATATGCCGCTGCATTTCTTGGGCTTCGTCTATCGTGAGATCAAGAACGCACTGGCGGATATGGAAAAGATGTTCAGGTTGTTGGACGCGAACCGTGAGATCGAAGATGCACCGAATGCACCATCACTGCAGGTGGATAAAGCAACTGTCCGCTTCGAGAGCGTTGATTTTTCCTATGACCCTTCGCGCCAGATATTGCACGGTGTGGATTTCGATGTCCCGAGTGGTCACACGGTAGCGGTCGTGGGAGCTAGCGGAGCAGGTAAATCCACGCTGTCGCGTCTTCTGTTCCGATTCTATGACGTCGATTCAGGCTGCATCTCTATTGATGGTCAGGATATTCGCAACGTGACGCAGAGTAGTCTGCGCGCAAGTATAGGCATCGTGCCGCAGGATACCGTGCTGTTCAACGACACTATCTACTACAACATCGCTTACGGCGATCCCAATGCAAGTCGCGATGAGGTCATCCGTGCGGCCCAATCGGCACATATCCATCACTTCATCGAATCGTTACCGCAGGGGTACGACAGTATGGTGGGTGAGCGTGGCCTGAAACTTTCAGGTGGAGAGAAGCAGCGTGTAGCAATTGCGCGCGCCATCTTGAAGAACCCAGCCATCCTGATTTTTGACGAAGCGACTTCGGCCTTGGATTCCAAGTCAGAGAAAGCCATCCAAGACGAATTGCGTAGCATCGCGCAGAACCGCACCACACTGGTAATCGCGCATCGCTTGTCTACTGTGGTGGACGCGCATCAGATACTGGTTATGGACAAAGGTCGCATCATCGAACGTGGCACACATCGCGAATTGTTGTCCCAACAAGGAGTGTATGCGCAGATGTGGGCGTTGCAACAGCAGGAAGAACAATAACGATCCTCAAATACTCATTGATTATTTTAGGTTTTTCAGGTTATTCTCCGCCCCGTTCCGTAGTTTCGGACAGGAGGCTTCATGCGTAACACTATTTTCGCACTGATGTTGTTGAGCTATGCGCTGTTGGCGCAGGCCGCAGACCACCAACAGATCGCATCGTCGGAACAGGGCGAACAGCGTGCTGTCTTTACGAAAACACCAGCTCCCAGACTGAGTTCTGCCATCGCGATGATCTACGATGAGCAGACACAGCGTCCACTTTTCACCAAGAATGCCAACGAGATCGTGCCTATCGCTTCCATCACCAAGCTGATGACGGCGATGGTGGTGTTGGATGCGCGATTGCCAATGGATGAACGTATCGCCATCAGTTCTTTGGATCGCGACCGTTTCAAGGGTACGCGTTCACGTTTGCGCAATGGCATGACATTGACACGCGGCGAGTTGATGAAGCTGGCATTGATGTCTTCTGAGAACGTCGCTGCTGCCGCACTGGCTCGCACCTACCCGGGCGGTACTCAGGTGATGTTGTCCATGATGAATGCCAAGGCACGCGAACTCGATATGCGATCCACACGTTTCGATGATGCGA
>JBGSWB010000127.1:0-5370 GCA_041752675.1 Sideroxydans sp.
CAATCTCCCGCAGCAGGAAAGCTGGAAGATTGCACGAAGGACTGTTTGCCGTTCAAGTCGGAGACACTATGAAAATCTCCGTAAGTGGCATCAGATAAGGGTTCCAGAGTCATGGGGTCGTTTTTAACCGGACACTAGTGACATCAACCGTATAATTCGCGCCATGCAAAACACCACTCCCCCACAATTCACCCGCACCCACATCCTTCTCGGCGATGACGGTATCGCGAAACTCAAAGGGATGCATATCTTCGTGGCAGGTATGGGCGGTGTGGGTTCTTATTGCACGGAGGCTCTGGCGCGCGCAGGCATAGGGCGGCTAACGCTGCTGGATCACGATGTGGTCGTTTCCAGCAACATCAATCGCCAACTGCCCGCTTTGCTCTCTACCGTGGGGCAATCGAAGGCTGAACTCATGCGGGCGCGCATCGCCGATATAAATCCCGATTGTCAGGTCACTCTATTGAAAGACTTTCTCACCATCGACAACGTGAACGACCTCGTGCCCGCCGATGTGGACTATGTGGTGGACTGCATCGACTCGCTATCGTGCAAGGTCGCGTTGGTGGTGGAAAGCCATAAGCGCGGATTGAAGGTCGCATCGAGCATGGGCGCTGGCAATCGTATCGACCCGACCCGCATCAAGATCGCTGACATCAGCAAGACTGATAAATGCGCGCTCGCAAAACAGATGCGCCTCAAGTTGCGCAAACATCACGCTATCGAAAAGGGGATATTGACCGTATTCTCGGATGAATACGCGAGCAAACCACTCCCGCCCGAACCCACTGGTCGCGGTCGCCCCCGCGCTGTGAATGGCACCATCAGCTACATGCCGCCGCTATTTGGGATGATGTTGGCAGGCGCAGTTTTGAAACACTTGATCGAGTCTGAATGAAACCTATTTAAGCCAGCCCTTGTGCCAGAAGAACCAGAACGGTAAACCCACCGTCAGCGCCATCAGCAACAGCGCGAACGGGTAACCCATCTCCCACGCCAACTCGGGCATGTAGTGGAAGTTCATACCGTAGATGGACGCGATCAATGTCGGTGGTAACAAAGCGACCGACACCACGGAGAATAGGCGCACGATACGGTTCTGGTTGATATTGATGAAGCCGATGGTGGCATCCATCAGGAAGTTGATCTTGTCGAACAGGAACGAGGTGTGGCCATCTAGCGATTCGATGTCCTGTTGTATCTGGCGCACTTCTTCGATCTGTGACGCACTAAGCGTCTTGCTACGCACCAAGAATGAAACGGCACGTTGCGTATCCATCACGTTACGACGGATACGTCCATTGACGTGTTCGGCATGGGCGATCTCGGCCAAAGAATCGCTGGCTTCTCTATCCGACAATTTAGAACCCAGCACACTTTGGCTGACGCGCCCCAGATCGGCATACACTTCTTCCAGCGCATCCGCAGAGAACTCCACATCGATACCGTAGAGGTCGATCAACACATCGCGCGCATGGAGCATCTCGCCCGACTCAGCATGTAGCCGCATACGGAGCAGACGGAAGATGGGCAAGTCTTCTTCGTGGATGCTGATGAGCGTCTCGCCACTCAGCACAAAAGCGACCGCGACGCTGTGCGAATGACTCTCAGTGCCAGAAAGGAAATCGGAACGCAGATGCAGATCGCCCTCATGTTCGAAGAAACGCGCGCTAGCTTCGATGTCACGCAAATGTTCAGGGCTTGGCAGATGCAAGTCGTAGCTTGTTTCGACCCACACGACCTCTTCTGGTGTCGCCGCCACCAAGTCCACCCAAACGGGTGCCGCCGTTCGCAGGTCACCTCCCACTTCGACATGGATGCGATGGAGACGTCCCTTATTCAATGTGAAGGCATGCAGCATGGTCATTTCCTTGGTTGGTTCGCGGCATTATCGCCGCATAGTCCGTCTTCGGAAAAGTCTAGTTTTCCTATTTAGGCCATACACGAGTCGGGGTCGAGGGAATATAGGGGTTAAGGTAGAATGCACACCTTGATCAAAGGCACTTCCATGAACGCACGTTTAAGAGAGATCCCATACAACTACACCTCGTTCTCAGACCGCGAGATCGTATTGCGCCTGCTCGGCGCGGAAGCTTGGGACATCATCAACACCCTGCGCGAAGAGCGCCGTACTGGCCGCTCGGCACAAATGTTGTACGAAGTGCTCGGCGACATCTGGGTACTCACGCGCAACCCCTATCTGGAAGACGACCTACTCAGCAATAACAAGCGCCGCAAGGCTTTGATCGGTGCGCTTTATCACCGACTGAACGCCATCGAGGCGCGCAGACAGAATAACGCCAAGGTCGGACGTTTATTGGAGCTGACCAAACGTGCCATCGAACGTTTTGCGATGGATTTCGAGACGACGCTGGATCTGCGCAAACGCACCCTGCGTTCTCTCAGCAAGCACACCCGCAAGGACAACATCCAGTTCGACGGCTTGGCGCGCGTATCACACGTCACCGACGCCACTGACTGGCGCGTGGAATATCCGTTCGTAGTGTTACATCCCGATACCGAGGACGAAGTCGCACCATTGGTACGTGCTTGTATCGAACTCGGGCTGACACTCATCCCACGTGGTGGTGGCACGGGCTACACAGGCGGCGCGATCCCGCTGGATAAATACTCTGCCGTCATCAACACCGAGAAGCTGGATACGCTCTCCGCTATCGAGCCTATGCTCCTCCCCGGAGTGAACCAATCCTACGCCACCATCCATTGCGGCGCGGGTGTGGTGACACGCCGCGTGATGGAAGCTGCGGACAGCAACGGTCTGGTGTTCGCGGTAGACCCGACCTCGGCCGACGCTTCATGCATCGGCGGTAACGTGGCAATGAATGCGGGCGGCAAGAAGGCCGTGTTGTGGGGTACGGCACTGGACAACCTCGTGTCATGGAAGATGGTCACGCCTGATGGCTTGTGGATGGAAGTGGTGCGTCTGCGCCATAACTTCGGCAAGATCCACGATGCAGAGAGTGCTGAGTTCCGCATCACTCGCTATCACGAGAACGGCAAGACTCCCATCGGCGAACCCGAGATTTTGACCATCCCCGGCAGCGCCTTCCGCAAGGCGGGACTGGGCAAGGACGTCACCGACAAGTTCTTGTCAGGCCTACCCGGCATCCAGAAGGAAGGTTGCGACGGCATCATCACCTCGGCGCGCTTCATCTTGCACCGCGAGCACAAGTTCACACGCACCGTGTGTCTGGAATTCTTCGGTCAGGTGCATGAAGCTGTACCCGCCATCGTCGAAGTCACGGAATATTTCAAACATCGAAGCGATGCTTCTCCTGCTTTCCTCGCCGGCCTTGAGCATCTGGACGAGCGTTATCTGAAAGCGGTGGGCTACGCCACCAAATCGAAACGCGGCACTCGTCCCAAGATGGTGTTGATCGCCGATGTAGTGAGTGACGACGAACGCGCGGCAGGCGAAGCCGCCTCCGAGATCGTGCGCTTGGCGAACCTGCGCCACGGAGAAGGTTTCATCGCCGTCTCTGCCGAAGCGCGTAAGAAGTTCTGGCTGGATCGCGCGCGCACCGCCGCCATCGCCAAACACACCAACGCCTTCAAGATCAACGAGGATGTGGTCATCCCATTGCCACGCATGGGCGACTATTGCGATGGCATCGAGCGCATCAATATCGAGTTGTCCTTAGGCAACAAGATCAAGCTACTCGATGCGCTCGAAGTATTCTTCAAAGGCGAATTGCCACTGCGTTACCAAGACGATGCGCAGCTGGGCGATGCCGAGTTATTGGGCGCCCGTCCGCAAGCTGCACAGCAATTACTGACGGAAGTGCGCACGCGCTGGACTTGGCTGCTGGAGAACTTGGATGCGCCGCTCTCTGCTTGCCCATTCGCTCCAGCGGACAAACAAGATGCTGTCACCGTGTTCGATGCAGTGCAGCGCCATCTGCTGCGCGCCTCGTGGAAGCGCGAACTACGCGAACCGCTGCGCCAGATCTTCAGAGGCAACACTTACGAGCCTATCCTTGAGCGTTGCAACGCCACTCATCAAAGCGTGTTGAAGAGCCGCGTGTTCGTCGCGCTCCACATGCACGCGGGTGACGGCAACGTGCACACCAATATCCCAGTGAACTCGGATGATTACGTGATGCTGCAACAGGCTTATGCCGCCGTGGATCGCATCATGCAGTTGGCGAAGGATCTGGGCGGCGTCATCTCGGGTGAACACGGCATCGGTATCACCAAGTTCGATTATTTGGAGAAATCAGAACTCGCTCCTTTCGCCGCCTATAAGCAGAAAGTCGATCCTGAAGGTCGTTTCAACAAGGGCAAATTATTGTCGGGTAGCAACCTTGAGCGCGCTTACACCCCCAGCTTCAACCTGATGGAGTTGGAGAGTCTGATCCTAGAGAAGAGCGAATTGGGTGAAATCTCCGATTCCATCAAGGACTGCCTGCGTTGCGGAAAATGTAAGCCTGTCTGTTCTACACACGTACCGCGCGCGAACCTACTCTACTCGCCGCGCAACAAGATACTGGCGACCTCCCTCCTCATCGAAGCCTTCCTGTACGAAGAGCAGACGCGACGCGGTGTGTCCATCCAGCACTTCGACGAGTTCAACGATGTGGCCGATCACTGCACCGTGTGCCACCGCTGCAAGAAACCTTGTCCTGTCGATATCGACTTCGGCGATGTCTCGGTGGCGATGCGCAACTTCCTGCGCAAACAAGGCAAGAAGAACTTCAATCCGGTCACCACGACATCGATGTTGTTCCTCAATGCTACCGACCCGATGACCATCAAGCTGATCCGCAAGGTGATGATCGAGTGGGCGTACAAAGGACAACGTCTCGCACATCGCATCGCGAAGAGTTTTGGCTTGCTGAACAACCAACTCAAACATCCGCCTGCCACGGTAGGCAAACCTTCGCTCAAGGCGCAGGTCATCCACTTCATCAATAAACCGATGCCGGGTGGACTACCCAAGAAGACTTCGCGTGCGTTGCTCGATATCGAGGATGACACCGTCGTTCCCGTCATTCGTGATCCGCGCAAGCTGAGCGAAGAATCAGAAGCGGTGTTCTATTTCCCCGGTTGCGGTTCGGAACGTCTGTTCGGCCAAGTAGGACTGGCGACACAAGCGATGTTGTATGAAGTGGGGGCGGTGACGGTATTGCCACCCGGCTATCTGTGCTGCGGCTATCCGCAGAACGCTTCCGGTCAGGACGACAAAGCGAACCAGATCACTACAGACAACCGCGTGCTGTTCCATCGCGTGGCGAACACCTTGAACTACCTCGACATCAAGACTGTGATCGTGTCTTGCGGCACCTGCATGGACCAATTGCAGAAGTACCAATTCGATAAGATATTCCCCGGCTGCCGCTTGCTCGACAT
>JBGSWB010000128.1:0-8924 GCA_041752675.1 Sideroxydans sp.
CCATAGCCGAGTGGAAGCGTCTTGATGCCAAAGGTGTCGATACGGGCGAACATCCTGCCGTAGTTGAAATCCACATACGGTAGGACGCTCGTTTGATCTTGATCGCCACGAATGATGTCGCCTGTGTAGTAACCACCCAAACCGATGTCGCCCACGAGCGCGGATTTGAATTCATCCGCACTGGCTGTTGTGCTTAGGAGTGCGGCGAATAAGTAGGCGACAGAACACATATGCCAAGCCTTCTGTCGATTTGGTGATATCTGATCAACGCCGAACCAACTCCTTCCCCCATGCAGGGGGAAGGTTGGGTTGGGGTTAGAGTCTGTGAGACTCAGCACTTCTACCCCCACCCTAGCCCTCCCCCTGCATGGGGGAGGGGATGTTGTAGCTTCTAATGAATTATTTAAGTTCATAAGAATCTCCCCGCGAGTGCGGCACGTCTGCCGCGTCTGACTTTGACGCCGGCCAAAATCGCCAAGCCGACAAGGAAATAACTGCCTGTGATGAGGATGGAGAGGCGATGGTCGCCTTGTGATAGCCAGCTCACCAGTCCGTAGGTTAGCGGCCCCAATACGGAAGCTAGTTTGACTGACATCCCCCACAGTCCGAAGAACTCGGCGCGACGTGGGGCGGGGCTGAGTAAGCCGACCAATGCGCGCCCAGCGGATTGGCTGGCACCCATGCAGATGCCAGCGAGGTTGGCAGCGACCCAGAACATATTCGGCCCTTGTGCGCCCCATGCCAAGCCGACCATCACGATCCAGCCGACCAAGGTCAGTGCGATGGAGGGGATGTGACCGATGCGGTCCTGCAAGTGACCGAACAGAAAGGCACCGACAGCGGCAGTGATGTTGACGACGAAGATCAGCATGATGGTCTGCTGCGTGGTGAAGTGCATCGCCTGTTGTGCGTAGATGGCGGCGAGCGTGATCACCGTTTGGATGCCAGCTTGATAGAACACGGTGCAGATCAGAAAGCGGCGCAGGTCGCGGAAGTCTTGCGCGTGGCGCAAGGTTTGTTTGAGCCGCGCGAACGATTCTTGGATCGGTTCTGTCCTTGTAGATGTGTCTGCGGTAAGGCGCGTTCCTTGAGGAAGAGGAAGGTGGGTAGGCTGGAGATGGCGAATAGCGTGGCGGTGATGAGCATCACTATCGGCACGAACTCTGCCGCGTGTTGGCCTTGCTGCTGCGCCCACGTCACATAGGCAAGGCTAGCGCCCAGACTCACCAATCCTCCCACGTAACCCAAGCTCCATCCCCAACCAGAGACTTTGCCGAGCGACTTACTTTGCGCCAGTTCGGGTAGGAATGCCGCCGCTAGATTCTCGCCGCAACCGTAGAAGAAATTGGAGAGGATGATGAACACGATGGTGAGCCACAGACTGTCTGCTCCGCTGAATACCAGTAGTGCGGTGAAGGTGACACAGCCGATGGTGCTCACTGCCAGCAATCTTTTTTTTGCGGCGTAGGCATCGGCATAAGCGCCGATGAGCGGTGCGCTGAACATGATCGCGATGTAAGAGACCGCTAGTGCCGCCGTCCATGCGAAGGTCGCCCAAGGCGCATTGCCTGCCACCACAGAGACGAAGTAGGCGTTGAAGATGGCGGTGATGACCACCGTGGTGTAGCCCGAGTTGGCGAAGTCGTACATGGCCCACGCCCAGGCTTCGCGGTAGGAGACGGTCTTCGCTAGAGAGTGGTGCATGGTTTTCCTTCACGCGCACTGAGGGTAGGGGCATTGTTGATCATTACGATGGCGAATGTAAATCATGCGAACAAGTCTTCGCTAAACTTTTCTTGAGACTAGCCGATACATCACTCACAAGGGCACAAATCAAAGTGCAGATAAAGTAAGGAGGTGTGACATGACTACCGTGATGAATATGAGCGGCTATGAGATCGAAAGAGCAGAAGGCTATGACGACGAAGTGATGTTGGCCAGATGGAACCCGCAACTCACTTTAGCGAGCATCTGTTCGAGTGATCCAGTGATCAAGACAGGAATGATCCCGCACTCACTTGTGGACGTCGATGTCGATGCTTTCCTGAACATGATGCACGTCTGTCGACGCTAAGTCTTTCAAACTGCCGAAGAAGCGCTTCCTCGTGGGAAGCGCTTTTTTTATTCCAGATTATTCTTTAGCGCCGAACCCGTTCCTTCCCCCTTGCAGGGGGAAGGTTAGGATGGGGTGGAGTCGGGGAGCCTGAGCAGTTCTACCCCCTCCCTAGCCCTCCCCCTCCCCCACCCCCAGCAAGGGGGAGGGGATGATGTTGTGCCTATGAATTTCTGTCAGTTCCTTTGCAAGCATTGTGGGGTATGCAGGGGGGCGCAAGGGGCTGCTGTGTTATCCTTTCAGGCATCCACCTAAGGCGCTCGCTCCATGAAGTTCTTCATATTTTTCCTGCTGCTTATCCCCACTTTCGCATTGGCCGATATTGATGCGGATCTCATGTCTGCACGCGATGCGTTCCGTGTGGGGAACAGCGCGAAGCTGGCTATTGCGGCTGCCAAATTGAAGCAGACACCGTTTGAGCCTTATGCCACCTACTACCAGTTGCGTATGGGGTGGGAAGATAAGGACAGCAAGCCCATCAAGGCGTTCTTGGCGCGCGAGGAAGACACACCCATCATCGATCAGATGCGCGCTGAGTGGCTGAAGATGTTAGGCAAGAAACAGCGCTGGGAAGAGTTCGCGGGCGAATATCCGAATCTGATGAATGCAGATTCCGAGTTGACTTGTTATGCCTTGCGGCTACAGAGAATGACTGATGAGGCCGGTGCACTACGCGGTGCGCGCGATATCTGGTCGAGTTCTACCTCGATGGCGGAAAGTTGTGTCGGGCTGTTCGATGCGGCGGTCAAGGCGGGTGTCATCACGTCGCACGATGTGATGCTGCGTGTGCAGACGGCACTGGAATCGGGCAACACTTCGCAGGCTAAGAAACTACTTCCCTATCTTCCTGTCGCCAATAGATTGCCTGCCGCAGAATTGGATGCCGCAGCGAGGAACCCTCAGCGTTATCTGAGTAAGACATCATTCCTCAAAGCGAGTGATGGTCGTCGTCGCGTCGCCATGTATGCCTTGCAGCGGTTAGCGCGGCAATCTCCAGATATCGCACATGTCCAATTCCAAAATATCGCGGAGATCTTTCCTGAAGAAGAGAAACATTACTATTTTGCATGGCTAGCATTTGCCGCTGCCAAGGATCATGACGCGCGCGCGTTAGGGTGGTATGGGGCTGCTGGGGATATCGCGTTGAGTGAACAACAATTGGCATGGCGTGCACGTGCCGCGATGCGCGCACAGAACTGGCACGAGGTCTGGGTCAGCATCACTGCGATGACGCCCCAACAACAGAACGAAGGCACTTGGCGCTACTGGAAAGCACGGGCAATGAAGGAACTGGGCCATGCCGACGAAGCAGAAGCGCTGTGGGCGCCATTGAGTCGTGAATACAACTACTACGGACAGCTGGCCGCCGAAGAGTTAGGTACGTCTCCTGGCGCTGGCATCGTTTCAGCAAGCTTTCAGCCAAGCGCGACAGAGCTGGAGGTGATGCAAGCGCGCCCCGAGATTCAGCGCACGATGACTTTGTACCGCTTAGGTCTGCGTACTGAAGCAGCGAAAGAATGGGATTGGGCGATGCGTGGTTTCAATGATCGCGAATTGTTGGTGGCCGCAGAAGTCGCCCGTCGCGCAGAGATGTACGATCGCTCCATCAACGCGGCCAACCGTACTGTCGAGATGCACGACTTCAATCTGCGCTATCCAGCCCCTTATCGCGAGGCCATGCAGGCACCGTTGCAGGAACACGCGCTGGAAGAAGCATGGGTCTATGGATTGATGCGCCAAGAGAGCCGTTTCGCCTCACACGCCAAGTCGGAAGTGGGGGCGGCAGGGCTGATGCAGATCATGCCGGCTACGGCGCAGTGGGCAGCACGCCGCATCGGTATGAAAGGCTATCGCAAGGGACTCATCCATCAATTGGATGTGAACCTGCGCCTTGGCACCTACTACATGAAGAACGTGTACAGCCAGTTCGATGACAACCCAGTGATGGCATCCGCCGCCTATAACGCAGGCCCCAGTCGTGCGCGCAGGTGGCGTGGAGATACCGAGTTGGAAGGCGCGATCTACGCCGAGACCATTCCCTTCGATGAGACACGCGACTACGTGAAGAAGGTGATGAGCAACACCATCTATTACGCCAAGCTGTTCGGCCACTCTTCCGAGTCGCTGAAGAATCGCTTGGGTGTAATCGCTGCACGCAGTTCAGTCAACCAGCAGACTGACAAAGATGAGATATAAATCAAAGATCAATTTGCATCTCGTTCCCTCTCCCACTGGGGGAGGGCTATACCCGCAAGGAGTAGGCCGTGGTTGTACGGGGCTAAAGCCACAACAACACACGCACGGTTGGGGGAAAACTCGTTGAGCGCCCCAGAATTCCAAGTCTATTGCGTTGGTGGTGCGGTGCGTGACCGTCTGCTAGGCCTGCCTGTCAAAGATCACGACTGGGTCGTCGTAGGTAGCACGCCTGAGCAGATGGAGGCGCGCGGATTCAAGCCGGTCGGCAGCGATTTTCCCGTTTTTCTGCATCCCAAGACCCATGAGGAATATGCCTTGGCGCGAACCGAGCGCAAAGTGGCACAAGGCTACAAAGGCTTCACTGTCTATACCTCGCCCGATGTCACGCTCGAACAAGACCTGTTGCGCCGCGACTTCACCGTCAATGCCATCGCGCAAGATGCGGAAGGCAATCTCATCGACCCCCACGGTGGGCAAGCCGATCTGAAAACGGGTGTGTTACGCCATGTGAGCGAGGCTTTTGCCGAAGATCCTGTGCGCATCTTGCGCGGTGCTCGTTTCGCTGCGCGTTTTGGTTTCACCTTCGCAGCAGAGACATTGGAATTGATGCGGACGATGGTGCGCGCTGGCGAAGTCGATGCGCTGGTGGCCGAGCGCGTGTGGCAAGAACTCGCGCGCGGTTTGATGGAGCAACATCCTTCACGTTTCTTCACCACGCTACGCGAGTGCGGTGCGCTACAGAAGATATTGCCGGAACTGGATGTCATGTTCGGCGTGCCGCAGAACCCGACCTACCATCCCGAGATCGACTGCGGAGTCCACGCCATGATGGTGTTGGACGACACCGCTAAACACAACTACCCGCTGGAAGTCAGATTCGCTGCACTGGGACACGACCTTGGCAAAGGCAACACCCCTGCCGACATCCTGCCGCGCCACATCGGCCATGAGATGCGTAGCGTCGATCTGTTGAAAGGTGTGTGCCAGCGCTTGCGCGTGCCCGCCGAATGCAGAGACCTCGCCACGCTCGTCGCCAGATATCACGGCAACATCCATAGAGCCAAAGAACTGCGTGCCGATACCATCGTTAAGTTGTTCGATAGCTGCGACCTGTGGCGCAAGCCGGAGCGCTTCGCACTCATCCTGCAAGCCTGCGAATCAGATGCGCGCGGTCGTACCGGACATGAGAACGATGCCTATCCGCAGAGTGCTTACTTCATGCAATGTGCCGCCGCCGCACAAGCAGTGAATGCGGGCGATATCGCACGTGCATGTGCTGACAAGATGCTCATAGCCGATAAGGTGAGAGAAGCGCGCATCGCGGCGGTGGAGCGGGTTGCTGCCAGCACTTAGTGGGTGGGGTGTGCTCGATCAGAACAAATCTGTCGAGATGCCCGTCGTTCGGCCAGAGCTGCCGTTCAATATTGCGCTTTGTGACCTTGTTTATTTGAGATCAATTGCCTCGAACTTTTTGTAGAGGCCAGATAGTTTCTTCAATGTCACTCTGAATTGACTGCGTGCTTTAACACGCGACTTCGCCGTGCTTGCCTGTTCTACTTTCGATGCCGGATCAAAAATCACTTCGCCGCGATTCATCGCAGCAAGGAAGAGAGGGAACTCCGTTTCCTCACCAAGGAGAACTGGGCTTTTATAGTGGTACTCGGGAGGAATAGCAGGCGCTTTATCATAAGGGACATAGGCTGCGGCAGCATGTTTGCGACTCCAATGCGTAATTAATCCATTGAATGTCCATCCAGCAGAGATGTTCCCCTTCTCATCTGTTAGATGAATTCCGCCATCGACATTTAGTATCTTTCCGTTCTTTGAATCAAACCCGTCAATCAGTAATGTTTGTCCAGAACTTGCGCAGGGGACGCCGACTTTGTGTGTGCCCGTAAAGTAGAGAACATCATCTGGCAGCTGCCTGCCATATTTTCTAACGAACGCTTCGACTCCATTTTTTCCGTAGTAGCCAGAATCTGGCTCTGGAGTCATTAACGTTATTCGGCTACCCGAATATGCTTTAACTTCCCAACCCATAAAATCTGGGGCTGCATCGCCATTTGGTTTGATTCCGAGAAGGGCTTCCAAGGTATATCCGCCGCCGTTTTGAGCAGTATAGGGAATCGGAACACCTTGCTTGTTCAACCGCTTTGATTGATGCAAGCCTGCCTGATGAATTTCTCGCAAGCGTGCCAGCAATATCGAACGAGAATCTATTAGATTGGTTTTAGTGATGAAGTAAAGAACTCCACTCAGATGATAATCGCCTCCGTGAATTTTCTTGGAAACCGCATTGGAGATTGCACTACCCGCTGGTGCAAGATAAGCAATGATCTTTTTATCTTCTGTGACCCCGAGGATCAAGTGACGACCATCTGTGCCATTGTTATGTAATCGTGCCTCCCTAGGTACAGGCTGCAATAATTTTGATGGTGCAATAGAACAGCCACGCAAGAACCCCGAAAGCCTAACTTCGGGATAGTCTGGGTAAAGAATCAGTTGTGCACCCGTCGCTTTTTCCACTTGGGCATCTTCATTGAGCCAGTAGAAATTGAGTGAGGCTTTGAAATTTTGCCTTTTCACCCCGGGATCACTTCGTAGCTCCGAAAATGGTAGTTGTTTCAAAACCTCGAAACTTCCTCCGAGATAAATCTGTTGTTTGGTGTTGTCATTCTCGGCCAATGGCTTGCAAAGGATATTGACTGCGCCAAATGAGCGCATGGCCTTAATCAAAGAATCTATGTTGCTAATACTCATTGTTTGCCCTTTATTGATGGACGAATGATGAGAGCGGACTTATGCCAATTCTGGCACCTTAAGCGACGAAGCATTTGATGAGCTAGCTCTCTTGGCGCGTACAGGTTTCGCCGATACTGACTGCACCACTTTCTGCGCAATATCTCCAACCAAGAACGGCAACATTGCCTCGCTGATTGCTTTGATAACAGGTACGACCACTGAGTTGCCAAATTGTTTGTAGGCGCGAGTGTCCGAGACAGGGATGATGAAATTGTCTGGATAACCCATGAGCCTTGCGCACTCACGAGGTGTGAGCCTTCGCGGATTCTTTTTCTTACCTTGGGTGATAAGTATTTCAGAGCCATCTTTGTAATAACGTGCAGAAAGTGTGCGGGCTGAGTTGTCTTCCCCGACCAATCCAAAGCCGAATCCATTGCCTTTCGCACGATGTTTTGCTGCGTAGTTTTGTAGGTAGAGCCAGAGGTTGTCTGTCAGCGTGTATTTGTCATGAACCTTGTTCTTAACATGATCGAAATACTTCCCATCATCCCAAGGCAATACCGGCTCAGACCCATCTGTGCGATGAAGGATTTCAGCGAGCGTGTGGGTTTTATCTGGAAGCTGTAAGGCCTTCCAGTCAAATTCAGCTGGATCTCGAAAGCCAACGATGTAAATACGTTCGCGGTGCTGTGGTACGAAGTGTGCACCATCAATAACCTTGACGTGGATTTGATAACCAAGCTCTTCGGTCAACGTTCGCTTGATCACATCAAAGGTGCGCCCCTTATCATGTGACTGCAAATTCTTTACGTTCTCAAGCACAAAGGCGCGAGGGCGTTTGGTGTTGATAATTCGTGCGACATCAAAAAATAGTGTGCCTTGAGCTTCACAAGCAAAACCATGGGCTTTCCCCAATGAATTTTTCTTAGATACACCTGCGATAGAAAATGGCTGGCAAGGAAATCCTGCCAATAACAAGTCATGGTCTGGAATATCACTTGCAGAAATTTGAGTAATGTCACCCGCCAGCTCATGGCCACCAGCGAAGTTCTCGGCGTAAGTCTTTTGCGCAAAAGAATCATATTCACTTGTGAATACACAACGTCCGCCAACCGATTCAAATCCAGCTCGAATGCCACCAATCCCCGCAAAGAGATCAATAAAATCGAAAGTACCTTTTGCAGTTTGAACGATGTGGAGCGGAAGCAATTGTTGGAGTGCGGCAGCAACATAAGTTGGAGGCTGTGATTGCCGAGCTTCCCAGCGCCTTATGGTTCGAGGGTCAACCTGTAAATAGCGTGCTATCTCAGTTTGAGAGTGCTGTTTGCGTGCAGCATCTAGGTATGAAAGGGCCGTGTCGGGTGTATCTGTTGTTGGGTAGCGCATGGCGAAAACTCATATATCTGGGAATATATGCGGACATTACGTCCTTTTTTAATTCCATGCAATATTGAAGAGCTAAGGCGCAACCAAGTGCTTGTAACTAGGCAGAGAAGGAAATCGCAGTTCTGTATGAATGGCCGATTTGGCCTGAAGATCAGTCCCTCGATTGTTCTAATTAAGGGGTTCCCAAAGGAGCGAATCTAGTCAGTTGTTATCACAAGCGCCGCGACATATCTCCGCGTAAGAATCCCGCTAGCGGCGCTTCCATTCCTTTACCCAATGCAATGACTTTGAACAGCTCGCCCATTTCGGCGGGGCTGGTGAGTTTTTGGAATTGGCTAGAAAGCGGGGCGTAGGCGCGTACATCTTCTGGCGAGACTTCGCTCAAAAGTTCGGTCACGCCGTTGTTGATGAGGAAATGCGCTTGCGAGGTATAGCCCAAGAAATGCGCACCGTGGTCGATGGCGGCTTCGGCGATGGCGGTGAAATC
>JBGSWB010000129.1:0-9839 GCA_041752675.1 Sideroxydans sp.
TCCCGGCGCCACGTCCGTCGTCAGCGGGCCTAACGTATAGAACGGCGCCTCGCCGCACGCGGCGAGCTGCTTGTCCATGTTCGCCTTGATCTTGTGCATCGCGACGTGGCCGGGGCCTTCGATCATCGTCTGCACATTGTGCTTCCACGCGATCTTCGTCAGCTCGCCCAGCGTCTTCAGTTCGCCGAGTTGCGCTTCGTCGTTGGCGTCATACACCGAGCCGGGACGCAGGCCATCGCCGAGCGAGAAGGTCACGTCATACGCCTTCATGATCTCGCAGATCTCTTCGAAGTGTGTGTAGAGGAAGTTCTCTTTGTGATGCGCCAAGCACCACTTCGCCATGATGGAGCCGCCGCGCGACACGATGCCAGTCATGCGGTTCGCCGTCATGGGGATGTAACGCAGCAACACACCCGCGTGGATGGTGAAATAGTCCACGCCTTGTTCAGCTTGCTCGATCAGCGTGTCTTTGAATATCTCCCAAGTCAGGTCTTCCGCCTTGCCATTCACCTTCTCCAGCGCTTGGTAGATAGGCACAGTACCGATAGGCACAGGCGAGTTGCGGATGATCCATTCGCGCGTCTCGTGGATGTTCTTGCCGGTGCTCAAATCCATCACCGTGTCGCCGCCCCAACGGATGGCCCAAGTCATCTTTTCGACTTCTTCCTGGATACTCGATCCCAGCGCGGAGTTGCCGATGTTGGCGTTGATCTTCACCAAGAAGTTGCGGCCGATGATCATTGGCTCACATTCTGGGTGATTGATGTTGGTGGTGATGACAGCGCGACCAGCAGCCACTTCGGCGCGCACGAATTCAGGGGTGATCTTCTTCGGCATCGCTTTGCCGAAGTTCTCGCCAGGATGTTGTTTCAACATCATCTCGCTCATGCCATCTACTTTTTGATTCTCGCGGATGGCGATGTATTCCATCTCGGGTGTGATGATGCCTTGGCGCGCATAGTGCATCTGCGTCACGTTCTTGCCCGCTTTGGCTTTGCGCGGTGTGTGTTGCAGGTTGAAGCGCATGTCGGCCAACGCGGGGTCGTTCAAACGTTGGCGACCGTATTCGGAAGTGAGGTGAGGCAAGGCTTCGGTGTCGTCGCGCTCAGCGATCCATCCTGCGCGCATCTCGGCCAAGCCAGAGCGGATGTCGATCTTCACAGCGGGGTCGGTGTAAGGGCCGGAACAGTCGTACACATAAACGGGTGGGTTCACTTCCGCGCCCATGCTGGCGGGCGTCTCGTACTGTGTGATCTCGCGCATAGGCACTTGGATGTCAGGACGCGAACCTTGCACATAGACCTTGCGCGAATTCGGCAACGGCTTGACGGCGGCCGCATCGACGTGAGCAGAGGTAGCGAGGAATTGGGGATTGGCGTTCATTGTGATGCTCCAAAATTAACGGGGAGCATCATCGGATGCTTCCCTACGACGGCATGACCCGTACAGGTTCAAAGGGTGTGTCTCACTGCCAGACTGGCAGACCCCTAGCGAGGGACGCAAACTAAAGTAAAAGTGGGTAAAACACAAGTTTTGCCCACTTTTCACAAACGGTTTAATGGGCGCTTACATATTTTCGATCTGATTCAGCTTGCGCCATGTCGCCATCAAGCATTGTGCGAAGTCGAAGTGGTCGAATTGGCCTTGGCCACAGAGGCCGACGTATTTCCCTTCGCAGTTTCAGGTTCCGAAGGAAACGACCAGCCTAGGCTGTAGCCTCTTCGAACGATTTGTCATAGATGCAGTATTGGCCTCTACCTTTTCTTTTGGCTTGATACATGGCGATGTCAGCGCAGCGAAGTAGCTCAGTCACATTATCCGCATTGTCAGGGCAGAGGCTGATGCCGACACTGGTGCCGATGTTTATGTCATGGCCGTTCAGACGCGTAAGCTGTGCTACCGCGTTGATCATCTTATCGGCCGTCGCAATGACACCAGAGATGTCTTTTACGTTTTCCATCACAACAGCGAATTCGTCACCGCCGATTCGGCAGATCACATCGTGTTTGCGCAGTAGTGAACTGAGCCGAACCGCCACTTCATGTAGCAGATCATCTCCAACCTCGTGGCCCAGTGTGTCGTTGACGGCCTTGAAGCGATCTAGATCAAGGAACATCAGACAGCATTTATTGCCGGAACGTAATGCATTACTAACGGCCCGCTCGGAGTGATCCACGAAGTAGTGGCGATTGTTCAGGCCGGTGATGTTGTCACGATAGGCTAGTTGATTGAGTCGCACATCCCGGTCTTGGATCTTAGATAGCATCGTGTTGAATGCGCGCGTCAGATCACCTATCTCATCGCGGCTGTCAGCGACTTCGCGTAGGGCGTAATTATCATTGCGGGCCACTTCGTGAGAAAGGTTGACCAAGCGAGACAAAGGGAAGGTGATGCTGGAGATGAGCCGGCGCGTGATCAGATGAGCGACGCCAAGCGCGATCAAGGTGCCGAGCGCGATGAAAAGCGCATAGAAGCGGATACGGGATTTTGGACCTTCTAGACTGCTTTCCATGATCAGCCACCCCACGAACTGATCTTTCATCAGCACGCGTTTCGCCAATTGAATGGAGTCATCATTGAAGACCGCTTGTTCGGTTTGAAACTGGGGCAGTGTCGTTGGATCGAACATCGTGTCAGTGCGCGAGTAATGCGCAAAGACACGTCCGTCAGGTAAGGTCAGCGCAGCACGGACAATGCTCGGCGAGCCCTGTAAGGTGTCCAACACTTCGGTTGCTGCGACTTCATCCTGAAAAGCGATCGCGGCTGACGAGTTGTCACGAATGATGCTGGCTTGCACCTGTATCTCCTGCAAAGCTGCACGCCGCACAGCGAGATACTCATAGATCAGTGTCACGCTGGCGATGGTCAACAAAGCCGCCAAAATGACGCAAGTGGTGATGATGCTGAATTTGCGGTCGATCGGTTGATCGCGAAACCAGTGTCTCAGCTGTCTCATATCTCAGGTCAATCAGGGGTGAATCCAATTAGTCTGAAAATCATTTTAACGTAACAGTTGATGGCGGACACAGAAGAAAATGCCCGCCCCCACACAAGGTGGGAAGCGGGCATCAGAGGTCTCGCTAGAGCGTGCTTACTTCTTCTCGACCTGTCCCAGCTTGCGCCAAGTCTCCAGCAAGGTATCTGGGTTGAGCGACATGGTTTGGATGCCGATCTCCATCAACCATTGTGCGAAGTCGAAGTGGTCGGATGGGCCTTGGCCGCAGATTCCGACGTATTTGCCTTTGCGGTTGCAGGTCTCGATAGCCATCTTGAGCAAGGCTTTCACGGCATCGTCGCGCTCGTCGAATCTGTCCGCGACTAGGCTGGAGTCACGATCCAGACCGAGTGTGAGTTGCGTCAGGTCGTTGGAGCCGATAGAGAAGCCGTCGAAGTATTCGAGGAACTGTTCCGCCAGCAATGCGTTGGAAGGGATCTCACACATCATGATGAGGCGCAGGCCGTTCACGCCGCGTTTCAATCCATTCTTCTCCAAGGTGGCGACGACTTCGCGGGCTTCGCCCACAGTACGTACGAAGGGGATCATCAACTCGACGTTGGTGTAGCCCATCTTCTCGCGTACACGCTTCATGGCGCGACATTCGAGTTCGAAACAGTCGCTGAAGTTGGCAGCGACGTAACGCCCCGCACCACGGAAGCCGATCATCGGATTCTCTTCCATCGGTTCGTAGATCTCTCCGCCGATGAGTTTGCGATACTCGTTCGACTTGAAGTCGGACATACGCACGATGACCTTCTTCGGCCAGAACGCAGCAGCCAAGGTGGCGACACCTTCAGTGATCTTCTCTACGTAGAACTCGACTGGGTCGGCATAACCTGCACAACGTTGCATCACAGCGTCATGGATCTTGGAAGGCAGGCGGTTATGTTCCAGCACGGCCTTGGGGTGGATGCCGATGAGGTTGTTGATGATGAATTCCAAACGCGCCAAGCCCACACCTGCCGATGGCATCTGTGCGAACTCGAATGCCAGCGTGGGGTTGCCCACGTTGAGCATCAACTTCACAGGGATCTGCGGTAGCGCTTCTTCGCTATGCACCACGATCTCGAACGGTAGCTTGCCGTGATACACGAAACCGGTATCACCTTCGGCGCAAGACACGGTGACCGATTCGCCTTCTTGTAAAGCAGTGGTCGCATGGCCGCAACCCACGATAGCTGGGATGCCCAACTCACGCGCGATGATGGCGGCGTGACAAGTACGACCTCCACGGTTGGTGACGATGGCAGCGGCCTTCTTCATCACCGGCTCCCAGTTGGGGTCGGTCATGTCGGTGACCAGCACGTCGCCAGCTTGCACCTTGCTCATCTCGGAGATGTCGTGAACGATACGCACGCGACCCGCGCCGATCTTTTGACCGATGGCGCGACCTTCAACCAACACGTCACCGCGTTGTTGCAGACGATACTTTTCAGAACCGCCGCCTGAAGAGTGCGACTTCACTGTCTCAGGACGCGCTTGCAGGATATACAACTTGCCGTCCAGCCCATCCTTGCCCCACTCGATGTCCATCGGACGACCGTAGTGCTTCTCGATGGACATGGCGTAACGCGCCAGCTGCAACACGTCTTCATCAGTAAGTGAGAAACGACGCTGGTCGGCGACGGGAACAGGCTCGATGCGGCATGAGCGACCGGCAGAACGTTGTTCGTCGAACACCATGCGTTGTTGTTTGGAGCCAAGACCACGGCGCACGACCGCAGGGAAGCCGGCAGCCAATTGTTGTTTGTGCACGTAGAACTCGTCTGGGTTCACCGCACCTTGCACCACCATCTCGCCCAAGCCATAAGACGAAGTGATGAACACGGCATCGCGGAAACCGGATTCGGTGTCCATGGTGAACATCACACCCGATGCCCCCATGTCGGAACGCACCATGCGTTGGATACCAGCAGACAATGCCACATCAGCGTGAGTGAAGTCTTTGTGTACGCGATAGGAGATGGCACGGTCGTTGTACAACGAAGCGAACACCTCGCGGATGGCGTGTAGGATGTTGTCGATGCCGTGGATGTTGAGGAAGGTCTCTTGCTGACCGGCGAAAGACGCATCGGGCAAGTCTTCTGCAGTGGCAGAGGAGCGCACGGCAAAACTGCCGTCGCCTTCGGCAACCAGCTTGTCGTAGTGGGTGCGGATCTCGGCGTTCAAGCGTTCTGGCAGCGGCGCTTCCACGATCCAACTGCGGATGGTGCGGCCTGCTTCGGCCAGTGCCGATACGTCATCTACGTTCAGCGTGGAGAGTCGCTCTTCGATACGTTTGTCCAGTCCACCATACGCTAGAAAGTCGCGGTAAGCCTGCGCCGTGGTGGCAAAGCCGCCCGGGACGAGAACGCCGGAAGAACTCAGGTTCGAGATCATCTCACCGAGTGAAGCGTTCTTTCCGCCCACCTCGGAAATGTCCGCGATACCGAGGGACTGGAATGGGATGACGTAGGGTTGCATGGCTTTCTCCTGTTAAGTTGAAATCTTGATGCCTTCAGACCTTACCTGTCTTTTTTATCTGGCAATGCTACTCCCAACCGATCCGGTCATTGGCAAGTTCGCGTTGTTGCGAAGCGCGAATTGATTGCAATAGACTTTAATCGAGTCAGACCATCTTTAATCAACTTGATTATTTGAAGACTATTGAAGTTACAATCATTTAGGGAATCAATAATTTCAATTTTCATTATTAGAAAATCTCTTAATTGCTCGTCATTCCCGCGAAAGCGGGAATCCAGCGTTTTTATTTAACTGGGTTCCCGCTTTCGCGGGAACGACAAAACCTAATAAATCAGCGTTTCCTTTGAATATCAAAAGGAGTAGGGATGTCAGCAGACAAGCAGGCCTATTACAAAAACAACCGACTCAAGCAGATTCGCGCGTTCTGCCAAGTGGTGCGTAGCGGCAGTATCACTGTAGCATCGCAGAAATTATTTCTCAGCCAACCCTCAGTCACCCTTCAGATACAAGCACTTGAGCGTGAATTAAAGACGACCTTGTTCGAGCGTCGCGGGCCGACCATGCGTCTGACGCCGGACGGTGAGGCGCTCTACGCTTTGGCCGAACCCTTGGTGCAGGGGGTGGATGGATTGCATGCCAACTTTGAAGCTCAGCATGGTCGCTTGGAGTCGGGTGAGTTGAACATCGGGGCGGGCGAATCCACTATCCTCTACATATTGCCTGAGGTGGTGAGTCGCTTTACCAAAGCCTACCCGGGCATCCACCTGCGTTTGCATAACGAGACAGGGCGCGACGGTCTCAAGATGCTCAAATCAGATGAGATCGACTTTGCCGTGGGCTCGATGTTGGATGTGCCGGATGACATCACCTATCAACCTTTGGTGACCTTCGATCCTGTGTTGATCGTGCCTATCGGTCATCCTTTGGCTAAGAAAAAGAAGATGACTTTAGAAGATGTCAGCCAATTCGGCTTGATCTTGCCACCCCGACATCTTTCTACATGGGGTGTGGTCAAGTACGTGTTCCAGCAACACAAGCTGTCGTTCAAGGTGACGTTAGAAGCGGGTGGCTGGGAAGTCATCAAAAAATATGTCGAGCTGGGGATGGGTGTCTCCATCGTCACCGATATCTGCTTGACTGGAAAGGAAAAACTCGTTTCCATCCCACTCTCGGACTACTTTCCGCAACGGGGTTACGGACTCGTCTTGCGCAAAGGTAAGTTCATGTCTCCACAGGCGAATCGCTTCGTCGAGATGTTGGTCGAGACCTACCGAGAGAACTCACTCCCGTCTTAAAAAATAAATCAGCCCAATCTGTTTTAAGTCGCTTGACTTAATCAAGCGACTGAAATATCTTGCTCGCCTGTTTTAAGTTTCGAGGCAAGCGTGATCGCAAAACAAAGTTTGTGTTGTCCATTGATGACGATGGCTCAACGTCTGTTAGGGCATCAGCCTACTTCGCAGGAAGAGACGCGCTGGCGCGTGCTGCAGGCAGCGACTGAGGTATTCGCCGAGGTGGGTTATCACGCGGCCACCACACGCGAGATCTGTCGCCGTGCCGAGGTGAATCTCGCTTCCATCCACTACCATTTTGGTGACAAGGCTGAGTTATATCGTGAAGTCTTCCGACTGCCGTTCCTGAGCGCGTGCAACACTTTCGCTACGTTGGATATCACACAGACCTCGCTACAGGAAGCGCTGCATGCTTTCTATGTTTGGCTGTTTCCGGTCGATGCTGACGAAGACCCTATGTTGCAGCTTTTCTTGCGCCTGCATTCGCGCGAGGAGGCTGAACCGAGTGGGGTGTTGGGCGATGCATTGACCAAGTCGTTCCAACCCAATCACCAGCAGTTGCAGGCATTTTTGTGCCGTGAGTTCGGCTTGAAGAAGCCCGACTTAGAGGTCGACCGGCTGACCTTCTGCTTGGCTGGTTTGGCGACAGTCTACTTTCATGGTGGGCGCGGTGCAGTCGAGGAGTTCGCACCGCAACTGGTCAAAGGTAAAAAGGCCAGAGAGATGATGGTGAGTCGCTTGGTGGAATACGCGATGGCACTCATCGCGGCGGAACAGAAGCTGCGCGCGACGCGCGCCAAGAAGTGATCAACACAGAATAATGATGGAGATGAAAATGCTGAAGAACAAGAAATGGATCATCGGTGGTGTGGTGGTGAGCGCTTTTGCGATCACGGGAGTGATGAGTATGTCGAGCACCAGTGTGGCGGAAGAAGCGAAAGCGCCCGCAGCAGGGCGCCCCGCACTGACGGTGACGACAACGACGCTACGCCAAGACAAGTGGGCGCGCTCATTGACTGCTAATGGCAGCATCCTGCCCTGGCAGGAAGCCATCATCAGCGCGCAGGTGCAGGGTCTGCGCATCGCCGAAGTGAAGGTGAGCATCGGCGACCATGTGCAGCAAGGTGATGTGCTGGTGACGTTGGATAACTTCACGGGAACAGTGGATGACGCGACAGGTCGGACCACGCAAGGCCGCATCTTGGCACCGGATTCGGGCGTCATCTCGGCAGCCAACGCGAACGTGGGTTCGATGTTGCAGCCGGGTGCGGAGTTGTTCCGTCTCATCCGCAAGAGTCGCTTGGAATGGAAAGCCGACCTGACCGCAGACGAGCTGATGTTGTTGCGCAAAGGCATGACAGCAGAAGTGTCCGTGGGTGAGGGGCGCGTCATCAAAGGGGTGGTACGTGCCATATCACCCTCTGTGAATCCGCAGACGCGTTACGGTTACGCCTTGGTCACTCTGCCTAACAGTTCTGGCGTCATCGCGGGCGCATACGCACGCGGGATCATCGATATCAGTAGTGGCAAGAGGACATTGGCGACGTTGCCGCAGTCGGCTGTGATGCAGCGCGGCAGCAAGACCTATGTGTTGCACATCGGCCCTGATAACAAAGTGAATGAACATGCTGTCGTCATCGGTCAGCGCGTGGGTGATCGTGTCGAGATCAAGCAAGGTCTCAAAGCGAACGAGCCAGTGGTCGAGAGCGGCGGTGCTTTCTTGACTGAAGGTGACACCGTGCAAGTGGTGAAAGGCTAAAGGACACCTCTTAAACCCCAAATTTCGTCGCAATACTGTGTTGCTTACAAAAAACTACTCCTTACATATCGGATATATGCCGCGTCGCAATTTTTTGCTCGCGCCATGTCTTGCTTATTACCAACCACTTGCCAGCTTGCTGGCTTAGTGGATGGTTAGTAGTTCCATCAGAACTTTGAATTTTAAGAGGTGTCCTTACGTATGAACTTCTCAGCTTGGTCTATTAGAAATCCTATTCCAGCGGTGCTCGGTTTCGCACTGCTGACCATCATGGGTTTCATGGCGTTCAAGGCCATGAAGATCCAGTTGTTCCCCGACATCGATCTGCCGATGATCACGGTGACCGCCTCCATCCCGGGTGCTTCGCCCGATCAGATGGAAGTCGAAGTGGCGCGAAAGATCGAGAACGCACTTGCCAGCGCGCAAGGTTTAAAACACATCTATACGCAGGTCAAGGATGGCTCGGCCATCATCTCCGCCGAATTCCGTTTGGAGCGTGATTCGCGCGAGGCGCTGGAGGATGTGCGCTCGACAATTTCACGTATCCGAGGTGACCTACCGCGTGAGATGTTGGACCCGACCATCAACAAGGTGGAGTTGAGCGGTAAACCTATCCTGACCTACACCATCACCTCGCCGAAGATGAGCGAAGAAGAAGTGTCGTGGTTCGTGGACAACAACATCTCCAAGTTGTTGCTAGGAGTGAAGGGTGTTGGCGCGGTGAATCGTGTGGGCGGTGTGACGCGCCAAGTGCGCGTCGAACTCGATCCGACGAAGATGTTGGCGCTCAACCTCACTGCATCCGAGATATCTGCCCAGTTGCGCCAGATACAGCAAGAAGCGCCAGGTGGACGCACCGACCTGGGAGGGATGGAGCAATCCGTACGTACGGTGGCGACGGTGCAGACTGCCCAGCAACTCGGGCAGATGGAACTCTCGCTGCGTGATGGTCGCCGCATCCGCCTTGATCAAGTAGCGAATGTGAGCGATTCCATCGCAGAGCGTCGTTCAGCAGCGTTGCATAACGGCAAGCCTGTCGTCGGTTTCGAGATCGTGCGCTCCCTAGGCGCAGGTGATGTTGCGGTAGCGGCGGGGGTTACCACTGCATTGGAGGAATTCCAAAAAGAACATTCCGAGATCGTGGTCGAGAAGGTGTTCACAACCGTTGATTCTGTGTATCAGGCTTACCAAGGTTCGATGGAGATGATCTTTGAAGGAGCACTTTTGGCGGTGATCGTGGTGATCTTCTTCCTGCGCAACACGCGCGCCACCATCGTGGCGGCAACTGCGCTGCCCCTCGCCATCATCCCGACGTTCGCTCTGATGT
>JBGSWB010000130.1:0-5138 GCA_041752675.1 Sideroxydans sp.
CCCATCACGACCACGATCCAGCCGATCACAACCACGATCCAACCGATCACAACCACGATCCAACCGATCACAACCACGATCCAGCCCATCACCACCTTCTCGGATCGTCGTTTGAAGACCAATATCAAGCGTATCGGCACACATCCTCTCGGTATCGGCATCTACGAGTTCGACTATGTGTGGGGTGAACATGCCACGGGTGTCATGGCAGATGAAGTGCAGACTGTAATGCCTGAAGCGGTGACTCGCCATTCAAGCGGCTACGATATGGTGGATTACAGCAAGCTACAGTGAGCGATTTCACCAGCAACAAAAACAAAGCCCGCGAAAGCGGGCTTGTTGTTTCAGAGCAAGATAGAATGTCGCCACTTTGTTGCACACACAGCCCTAACTAACAAGAAATCGACATGGATAAAACAGTAAAGATCAGCGCCTACAGTGCTCCAGCCAAAGGCGAAGCCCCGCAAGCGAACATCGTGAAGGATAAGTTCGCTGCCCTTGAGCTAGAGCAAAAACAAGCGCAACTTGATGAGGAGCGGAACAAATCACTCGAGTTGTTGAAGAACGTCGTGCAACTGCGGGAAAGCCTCAAACAAGAACAAGCTAGATCGGCTGAGCAAGCGGCCAAAGTCGTCCAACTCGAAGATAAGCTGAGCAAGCTCGCTGCATTGGAAGAGAGCCAGATCGCCAAGCGCAACGCACAGATCGAAGATGAAAAGAAATATTCGCTCGAACTATTGCGCAATATCGAAGAGCTAAAAGAGAAACTCAAGCAAGAAAAATCCAGGTCATCAGAGATCGCCGACAGTGGTGTTAAGCTCGAAGCCAAGCTGCAAGAGATCGCGGCGCTGGAGGCCAAATTGAAAGACCTCTCTGGTGTCTTCGGTAAGATCGTTAGTATCGCCGAGGCAGCAAAGGTGGTTGCTGAGAAGTGAAGTGACGCTGTAGTTATCAGAAAGCACAAAGCCCGCAACAGCGGGCTTTGTGCTTTGTGGGGATCAGCGCGCTTCTCTGCGCGCAGCTAATATCTTGCACAGATGCTCATCGTTCGGGAACAGCGTGCAGTGCGCGACATCATCCAGCAGATGCTGTATCTCTTCCAAAGAGAAATTTGCCATCAGTCGATTAGCAATATCTGGCTCGACAGGCAGCATGCGCGACTGCCCATCGGGCAGGTTGAAGCGGAATCCAGCGAGCCGATTCAGACTCCCGTCTTCCTTGCTGATCGCCTCCTGTTCCTTTTCTAGCGTGTCATAAAAGGCTTCGATCTCGTCCGATGCTTCGTCGGTGATGTCCTCGGAAACCTCTACTACCATCCCCATCGGATCATCGGTGGCGGTACAAGGCACACCGCGTTGCTCGGCGTAGGTCACGAATCTATCGCGTAACGTCGCGTCAAAGAATATGTACTCGATCATGGTGTTCAAAGAAGAAGATTGGGGGCAAGCATCCTGCCTTGTGAGGCTTTCGAAAGCAATCACCCGAAAGGAGTGATATCGACAATGCTATCTTCATAGCGAAGCGCGGAGCGATTCAGATCGGGCAACTCTCTATCCCGCGCAACCACTCCAGATATTCGTCCACACGTTCGCGCAATCTTTCCGGTTGGCTCACGATGTCATGCGACAAAGTGAACAACGGATAAGCGCGCCAATCGAAGGGCCGGTACTTCTCCACCATGCGCAAGGTATGCACACCTTCACCGGAGATGTCGCCAAAGTCGCCCCGCACCAGTTTGCAGCCTAACTCGTGGTGATGTGAATCCGCGCTGGTCGCCGTCGTCATCAGATCTCCCAGACCCGCGTAGCTGTAGGGTGTGTGAGCCTGCCCGCCGAACGATTGCACGATACCGCTCAACTCTGCCATGGCAGTCACCACCAGATAGCCGCGCATGTTGTCACCCAGCTTCAACTCATCGGCAACGCCAAACAAAATCGCATACACGTTCTTTAAGATCACCGACCAACTACGGCCATGCATATCACTTGCCTGCTGACACACCAAGGTGCTTCCTCGGAACAAACTGTGTATCACCTCGAAATCCGCCGCATCGGACAACACCGCATCAGAGAAAGCGTGGTGTCCTGCGCGTATCTCCTCAGAGATCATCGGCCCGTAGATCACACCATAGTGATGTTCCCCTAACACGCGCTCGAAGACTTGCGCGGCTGTGCGACCCGATTCGTCCAATCCCTTGGCGATGGAAAGACACACGCTCTCTTTAGGCAGATATGGAGCGATGCGGGTGGCGATCTCAAAGTGCGGATTCACGGGCAGACAAAACAGAACCACCTGCGCCTCCGCGACTTCCTCCTCCAATGTGGTATGACTACCTTTCACAACCGTGCCGATGTTCCAGATGCGCACATCGTGCCGCGCCGCCAAGAGATACTCCATGGCGTGCCCCATCTCGCCATAGCCTAGGATCAATACACGCAGTCTCATCTTGTAGTCCTATCTCAGCACGTCTGCCAGAAACACCTGCAACTGCGCCCATGAGTCCTTATCGGCTTCCGCGTCGTAGGCCAATGGCAGGTTGAACTTCTTCGCGTATTCATCCGCATCTGGATTGGTGAAGCTGTGCATCACGCCGGGGTACACCACCGTCTTGTAGTTAACCCCCGCTTTTTCCATCTCTTGTTTGAACCCTTCCACTTGAGCAGCGGGGATCATCTTGTCGTCCGCCCCCGTGAAGGAGCGCACTTGCGCTTTCACCTTGCCAACTTCTGCGGGCGTATCCGTACCTAGCCCACCGTGGAAGCTCGCTACACCTTTCAAATCCTCGCCTTCGCGTGCCATGTTCAGCACCACCGAACCGCCGAAGCAATAACCCACCGCAGCCAGCTTGTGCGCATCCACACGCTTGTCTTTTCGCAACACCTTCATCGCCGCTTCGAAACGGGCTTTCGTCATCGGCTTGTTCTTCGATACTTCGCCAGCGAACTTGCCTGCATCAGCGGGATACAGCGCTTGTTTGCCATCGCCGTACATATCTACAGCTAGTGCAACATAGCCCAACTCCGCCAACATATTGGCGCGTTTGCGAGCGTAGTCATTGTGTCCCCACCATTCATGTACCACCAACACGGCAGGGCGCTTGCCCTTCACCGCATCGTCATAGGCGATATAACCCTTCATCGTCGTGCCATTTGCTGCATAGCTGACCTCTTTACCATGCACGGCAGCAAAAGCGGGAACAGAAAGGCAGAGCAGCGTGAGAGAGAGAAGCAGGTTTTTCATGGGAACCTCCGTTGTGATGGTTGTGGTTTGGCGGACACATGTTAATCCGGGCGGAAGAATCTGGCGCGGCAAAATAGAGAAGCCCGCATGCGCGGGCTTCGTTTGATACTAGGGCGATGACACCTTAGGACTCATCTGCATATCTTGCGGCAGGTCGGCGTCACATTCGCACATTCGAAGCGTTAGGATCGATCTTTTGTACGACCTGCAAGATCGCCATTCCCGCGATCTCATTTGGATCGTATCTCACCGTGATTTCATGCGGATGCGGCTTATGTTCGAACTCGGCACATTCCACACCGACACGCCCCAACAGCTTTCTTTCTAGATCCTTTCTCACCTGCGGATCCAATTCGGGTTGCACATGGATCAACATATCTGCTGTACTCATGATCATCTCCTTCACAAGAATGAACAAACGGCGGAGCTGATTTAGCCCCATCCGGTGAAATCATCCTACGCTTCTGATTTGACGATAAAAATGGGTATGAGCAATAGGGTTGTTAGCGTGAATGACTGTGAAATATCACAGGATCAACTACCACTCACGCGAAACCACCCAGCGATGCTGCGGCGCGTGGCGTGAGAGAGTAAGACCTCGTGCGGGAAGGATTCACTCAAGAAGATGATCATCGTGCCAAAGGTCGGACTCACAGTGGTGACGACGGACTTGCCAGTGGACTCGAACACTACCAACTCGCCGCCATCGCGTGTATGCCAATCTTCGTTCAGATACAGCACAGTGGTGAGGATGCGATTCTTCTGACCTTGCAACACATCGGAATGTTTCGCGTAACCATCGCCCTTGCCGTAGATCGCGTAATGGCTCTCGTAATCGAACAAGCCCAAGAACAACGACTCATTCAAACCTAAACGCAACGTCTCCATACAGGCGAGATACGCTTGGTCGGTGACGTTGGTCTCATCCAGCCAATCGATCACATCACCGCGAATCGCACTGAGATGTTTGTCCACACCGCGCCCCACTTGGGCAGCATGAAAGCGAGAGGAGGCGTCATCATGGCAACGCGTGAATAGATCGGCTAACAGTTCAGCGACCAGCGGTTTAGCCAGAACGATGTAGCCGGAATGTTCAAGCTGATAGGAGATCTTTGCGATGTCCATAAGGGCTGGAGTCTAGCAGTTATGGAGTGAGGGACTACTGTTACTTGGAAATGCGCGTTAGACCACCCAAGCTTCATCGCGATACACCACCGCATCACCTAACGTCACGCACTCTGTGATGGCGAACACATCCACGTGATACCGCGCATCCGCACGTTTGATCTGAGGTTTGGCATAACTTCCGTGTTTCATGCCGAGAGATAGGTGGATGCCACACATGCGCTCATACGGTCCGATGTCGCTCACCAGCACATCGCTGGTGAACGTGCGATTCAGCCCGAAGCCCACCTCGCGCAACCAGATATCGCCTTCGTCATTGCGTATTTGCGACAGCACTAGATCGAACTCGGGTGTCGAGTCGAGGGCTTCAACCACCCGTCCTTTGCTGATGACCAGCGTGATGGGGTGCTCCGGTTTATTCACTCTGAATTGGGTGTCGCCGAACACATAGATGCGCACACGGCCATTCACCGCTTCTAGGTCGTGCGATTCTGTGAACACCTCACCGATGGGGAATTGTCCTCCCACGTTGTTCATCTCGCGGTAATCGCCGATGTTCAACTTCGCAGGTTCGAACCCCGCCGCAAAGATCAACTGCTCGCCACCGCTGTCGATCACGCCCGTCGCCGCACGGTCGATATACGCCTTCAAACCATTGCCAACACGGCGCACATAGTTGGGGTCATAGGCTAGCGAATCGATGTAGAGCTGCGCCTCATCACCGGGCATGCGGCTCAAGTGGGGATGTTCGATCACCTTGAGTTCGCGCTTGA
>JBGSWB010000131.1:0-2135 GCA_041752675.1 Sideroxydans sp.
GAAATGGTGATGCCAGGCGACAACGTGTCGATCACAGTAGCGCTGATCAACCCGATCGCGATGGAAGAAGGTCTGCGTTTCGCTATCCGTGAAGGCGGTCGTACCGTCGGTGCGGGTGTGGTTGCTAAGATCATCGAGTAATAAGTAGCGATTTTGGCGGAGCGAAGTTCGCTCCGCCGTTGTCGTTTGTAGAGGTTAATAGGCCAGTAGCTCAATTGGTAGAGTATCGGTCTCCAAAACCGAGGGTTGGGGGTTCGAAACCCTCCTGGCCTGCCAGTTAATTAGTAGAACGGACGTACATGGCTGACAAGATCAAAATACTGGTTGCCCTGCTGCTCATCGCCGCAGGTGTGGTCGGTTACTACGCTTTGAGCGATAGCGCTGCAGTGTTGCGTGTCCTAATGGTGATGTTCGGTGTGCTGGCTGCGGCTGGTGTGTTCTGGACCAGCACGATGGGTAAGCAGTTCTTTGGTTTTGCCAAGGATTCAGTCGCTGAATCGAAGCGTGTGGTGTGGCCGACTCGTAAAGAAACGATGCAGACCACGGGCGTGGTTGTTTTGTTTGCAGTTGTGATGTCCCTGTTCTTGTGGGCTGTTGACGCGAGTCTGATGGCGATCGTGAATCTTTTGATGGGACGGGGTGACTGATGGCTAAGCGTTGGTATGTGGTGCATACGTACTCCCAATTCGAGAAGAGCGTACAGCGCGCTTTGCTAGAGCGGATCGAGCGTACTGGGGTGCAAGACCTGTTTGGTCAGATCCTTGTTCCAGTAGAAGAGGTCGTTGAGTTGAAGGGTGGTCAAAAGACCATCAGCGAGCGCAAATTCTTCCCGGGATATCTCTTGGTCGAGATGGAGATGACTGATGAGACGTGGCATCTGGTGAAGAACACACCTAAGGTCACAGGTTTCTTGGGTGGCTCGGCGATGAAGCCATCCCCAATCACTCAAAAAGAAGTCGACAACATCATGCAGCAGATGCAAGCGGGTGTTGAGAAGCCGCGTCCAAAAGTGTTGTTCGAAGTGGGCGAGGCGGTGCGCGTCAAGGAAGGTCCATTCACCGACTTCAATGGTATGGTGGAAGACGTCAACTACGACAAGAGCAAGCTACGTGTGTCGGTCACCATCTTTGGTCGATCCACACCTGTAGAACTGAATTTCGGGCAAGTCGAAAAAGCCTGATGTTGAGCGCCGGATTTTCCGGCATTAAGTAACGGGGAGCTTATCGGGGCGGTTGCGATAGGCGTTTAACCCACAACAAGGAGTAGTAACGTGGCAAAGAAGATCATCGGCTTTATCAAGCTGCAAGTGCCTGCGGGCAAAGCAAATCCAAGTCCTCCTATCGGCCCAGCACTGGGTCAGCGCGGCTTGAACATCATGGAATTCTGTAAGGCGTTCAACGCCCAGACTCAAGGCGTCGAGCCAGGTCTGCCCATCCCAGTGGTGATCACAGCATTCGCAGACAAGAGCTTCACCTTCGTGATGAAGACTCCACCCGCGACCATTCTGATCAAGAAGGCTGCGGGCGTTCAAAAGGGTAGCAAGACACCTCATACCGATAAAGTCGGTAAGTTGACACGCAAGCAAGCTGAAGACATCGCAAAAGCAAAACAACCTGACCTGACAGCGGCCGATCTGGATGCCGCCGTACGCACCATCGCTGGTAGCGCACGCAGCATGGGCATCACAGTGGAAGGGGTTAAATAATATGGCACTCTCTAAACGTTATAAGGCACTGGCTGCCAAGGTTGACCGTAACAAGCTGTACGCGCTGGATGAGGCGTTGAAGCTGGTCAAAGAGACTGCAAAAGCGAAGTTCGATGAGTCCATCGACGTTGCAGTGAATCTGGGTATCGATGCGAAGAAGTCCGACCAATTGGTTCGTGGCTCCGTCGTTCTGCCTAAGGGTACAGGCAAGACCATGCGCGTCGCTGTGTTCGCGCAAGGTGCTAAGGCTGAAGAAGCTAAGGCTGCGGGTGCAGACATCGTTGGTTTCGACGATTTGGCTGAGACCATCAAAGCAGGCAAGATGGACTTCGACGTCGTGATCGCTTCTCCAGATGCGATGCGTATCGTTGGTCAATTGGGCCAGATCCTGGGTCCACGCGGTTTGATGCCTAACCCAAAGGTCGGCACA
>JBGSWB010000132.1:0-2078 GCA_041752675.1 Sideroxydans sp.
GTTGAAACTCCGGCAGCGAGCGCGGGAACGGCAGATCGTCTCGCTCAAGTACGTCGATAACCATGATTATTCCACTTGGGGGCAGATACTCAACATACTACCGCTAGTGGATGTCTGTGACAACCGGATAAGCACGGAACAGACATCAATTTCAGCAAACCTGTGACTTCTGCTTCGTTCGAAAATGGCTTCCCATCCATCACGGCAATCAGCCCGATAGGCTGTCCCTGCGAGTCCCACAGCGGAACGCCTGAATAACTTTCCACCTGAAGTTCACCTAGTAGACGATCCTCTGGAAAGATCGCCTGCACGCCTTGGCGGTAACAGCACAGTTGTTTTCCAATCACATTATCACAAGGTGTACCCCGCAACTCGTAACGCATATTGGGGATGATGTTTCCCTTAGCATATAGTGCAACGGTTTCCGCAATGCCTTCTTCCTCAGCCAACCTGTCGATCAGGACATAATCCACTCCCAACACTTCGCCGAAGTATCTAACCAGATCGCTCAGGATGCTTTCGGCGTTGTCACCACCACTGCGTTGCGCCATGAAGTGCAGAGCATCTTCGGTGCGCTTGCGCTCAGTGATGTCGCGCGCCACCCCCAACACACCGCTCAGACGTCTCCGACTATCGTACATCGGCGTCTTGATCGTCTCGAACAATCCGCGATACCCATCCTCAGCGAATGTCAGCCATTCCTCGTTCACACTGGGTTTGCCCGCTGCCATCGCCTTGCGATCATGTTGACGAAAAAAGTCCGCCTGTTCCTTTGCCACAAAGTCGTAGTCGGTCTTACCGATGATCTCTGCTTCCTGAACACCAAAGAACATCTCGAAGCGGCGATTGCATGCCAGATAGATGCCCTGCTCGTCTTTCAGCCAGACTAGATCAGGGAGCGTATCAAGAAGTATGCGCTCCTCTATCCCAGTGCGCACCTCCGCTAGGCCTCCGACCATCACCTGCGTCAGATCGTGCTCACTCACCAACCCTGCCATGCGCCCTGCATCATCCACCGCCACCAGATGACGCACTTTGTGAGAGAGCATCGTTTCAGCCGCCTGATGGGTCGTCGCATTGCGTGAGATGGTCAACACTGGCGCGACCATCACTTGTCCAAGCACGAGGTCGGTATAAGACCTTTCGCCGGAATAGAACCGCACCATGTCGCGCTCTGTGATGATGCCGACAGGCTTTTCATCCTCGACCACGATCACACAACTCTTGCGTTGTGCTTGCATCAGCTCGATGGCTTGCATCAATGCACAACTGGGAGGTAGCACAATGGCAGAATGTTTGGCTATTGAGGATATCTTGCGTCTCCCAGCCAATGCAGTCAGACCAAGATGCGAACGAAAGTCGGTCTCGCTGACCACGCCTGTGACTACGTTTCGCTCATCCACCAACACCAAGTGACGGATCCCAGCATGCAAACATTCCTGATACGCCTCAACACAGTCCATATCATCATGCATGGTGATGACTGGCGCAGACATGCCGACCCGCAATGGGCTATCCAGCGGCACCCTGTCGTGCATGACTTTCAGTATGTTGCGTTCGGTGATGATGCCCACGGGATGGCGACTATCATCGATGACCACGATGGAGGAGAAGCGCCGTTGCGCCATCAGGTTCGCGGCTTCACCTAGCGTCGCCGCAATAGAAAGACAAGCGACATCACGTGTAGCGATGTCTCCTAGCGATATAGTGTGATCAGTCATATCTCTGCAACTTTCGTGTCAATGATAGCCGTGACCATCGATCAGTGGGGCCTGCCCAGTAAGCGTGTGAATTCCGCTTTCACCACGCCATAACATTCACAGCAGACCGTCTCCAGCCCTGTGCGATCCAACACCTTGATTCGCCCTCGGTTATAAGCGATCAAGCCCTGATTGCGTAACTCACTCGCAGCTTCTGACACACTCTCACGTCGCACGCCTAAGGAAACGCAGAATAATTCAAAATTTTCATCAGCGTTCCCCCGCGATTAAATTTCACGCAAATTTTTTCACCAGCGCGATTTGATTTTGGTTTTTCTGTCGCCGTATTCCCTCATTCTGGTGCTATCTGGAGGGGTT
>JBGSWB010000133.1:0-10227 GCA_041752675.1 Sideroxydans sp.
CCGATGGAGACAGTGATCTTGAACGCCAGATCACCACTGATGATCTCATTCGCCGCGACCATCGTGCGCAGACGTTCCGCGATCGACCTTGCCTGTTCGATTGCGGTATCTGGCAACAGGATGGCGAATTCCTCGCCACCATAACGCACCAGCAGATCGTGCGGTCGCAGGTTCACTTGCATGATCTTCGCCAGCGACTTCAGTGCAACGTCTCCCACCAGATGACCATAGGTATCATTGACCCGTTTGAAGAAGTCGATATCGATCACCAAGATGGCACTGTTCGAACTGTCGAGTTTGCAACGATGCAACACTCTAGGGAAGGCCTCGCTCATCCAACGACGATTGTGTACGCCTGTCAGTGCATCAACGGTAGCCTGATGTTCGTACTGGGCGCGCTTGTTGTGTGAGGTGATGAGCGCTGAATTGTCGTTGCGCATACGCCCAGCGATGATGGCCAACAGGTTGCGCGCCACATCGTGTGATTGATCGACCATCGACCACACGGTGTCATGCGGCACCACCAAGACACGCGTCGGTTTGGCCGCAACGACCAGTGCCGATGGGTTCTTGCCATCCACCAGCGATATCTCTCCCGTACACTCCCCCGCTACCAGTGCGGCATGTTCCAACGTAGCCTGCCCGACCAGATGTACGCTCAACTCACCGCTCAAGATCAAATACAGATGGCGGTTCTCCACTTCTGGCTGTAACAACTTCTCGCCGGTAGCCAGCTCACGTAGTGTGCAGCGCTCCAACATGTATTCCACACTGGAGAAGTCCATCCCCTCGAACAGTGTGTTTTGTTCGGTCAGTGCACGATCTTGAGCATTCATCCTGATCTCTCCGCAATCACATCATCTAAATACGATCGTCTTGTTGCCGCACACTAGCACACGGTCTTCCACGTGATAGCGCAGGCCGCGCGACAGTACGGTCTTCTCGATGTCGCGACCGTAGCGCACCAAGTCATCGGGTGTGTCCCCATGGTCGATGCGTACGGTGTCTTGTTCGATGATGGGGCCGGCATCCAACTCATCCGTCACGTAATGGCAGGTCGCGCCGATGAGCTTCACGCCGCGTTGATGCGCTTGGTGGTACGGTTTCGCGCCGACGAACGAAGGCAGGAAACTGTGGTGGATGTTGATGATGCGGCCGGGGAAACGCTGACACAGCGCGGGCGGGATGATCTGCATGAATCGCGCGAGCACCATGCTGTCACCGCGATATTGTTCGAACAACGTGGCGATCTTGTCGAATGCAGCCGCCTTGTCCTTCATCTCCACATAGATGAACGGGATGCCGTGCCACTCGACGAAGCTGCGCAGATCTTCGTGGTTGGAGATGACGCACGGGATTTCCACTTCCAACTCACCACTGCGCCAACGATGTAACAGATCGTTCAAACAATGGTCCTGTTTGCTCACCAACACTACCAGCCGCTTCTTGATGCTCGAATCGGAAAGCTGCCAAGTCATATCGAACTCTTTGGAGATAGCGGCGAAGCGTTGCGCAAACTCTGCCGCGCCGAATGGCAATGAATCAGAACGGATCTCTTGACGCATGAAGAAACGCTGCGCCTCTTGCTCGGTGTGGTAACTCGCCTCAACGATGAAACCGCCGTGCTGTGCGATGAAACCTGTGACGGCGGCGATGATGCCCGCGCGGTCAGGGCAAGAGATGGTAAGGGTGTAGTGATGAATGGTCATTGAATGTTCCAAATCAATTATGCGGATGAATGGTCATTGAATGTTCCAAATCAATTATGCGTGGGCTAAGGAGTGCACACCTGCCAATAATTTTCCAAGGCTGACTTCAGCGGTCTTCAAGTCATAACTTGATTGCAGATTTAGCCAATACTGCGGTGACTGGTCGAAGGCACGACCAAACAACAATGCGAGTTCTGCTGTCACTGGGCGTGTTCCTTTGATGACGTGTGAGATACGCATTGGAGATACGCCGATCGCGCGTGCGAATTCAGCTTGAGTGATATTCAACTCACTCAATGTCTCGCTCAGGAATTCACCTGGGTGTATCGCGGGTAGTCCTTTAATCGCCATGATGTTCTCCTAGTGGTAATCGACGATCTCTACGTCGAATGCGTCGCCATTCTCAAATCTAAAGCACACACGCCATTGCTCATTGATGCGGATACTCCACTGCCCGACACGATCATGCGCCAAAGCCTCCAACCTATTAGAAGGTGGCAAGCGCAAGTCATCGATTCGTGTCGCGGCTTCCAACTGCATCAATCTCATCGCAGCACGTTTAAGGATGTCTGGCGGAAATCGACGCGACTTGCCTGTGACATAGAACTGTTCAGTTTCGGTCGTAGCGAAATTTTGAATCATGCCCAGAAGATAAACAATTAGTTTATGGCAGTCAAGTCAGACCTCCTGTCATACCTTCTGGAAAAGGATAAAATGGTATCCAACGAGTACGTACCGGTCTTAGCTAAGACCCAACAGGAGTGATCGAAATGGCTTCGGTATCGAATGCAGCAGCGAATCTTTACAGCTACACCGCACCTGTCGCTGGCAGTAAGGTGGCCAACGACAAAAAAATCAATGACCTTGCCAGCCCTTCAGCTGTCGCTTCTGCCAAGCTCGCTGTCGAAAGCACGATCGTCTCGATAGGCAACAAGAACGCTGATCCCACCCTGACTTACAACGCATCGGGACGCTTGGATGCTGCCAATAAGACCAATGCGAATCAAAGCAACTCACTTACAAGTGAGCAAGCTGCTCAGAACGCCATCCTACAGGCTCAGACTGCCATATCCGATGCATTGAACGGCTTGAGCAGCGGCCCAACTTCCGGCTCGTCTTCCGACATCGCTTCGCTACTGAACATCCCTGGTGTGACCACTGCTAGGCAGTGATATTGGTCGTTTAGAGGAACTCCTGCGGCAGTTGCAACGCGCTGACCGCCTCTCCCCACAGAACTGACATGATGCGTGATGCCTGCTCGGCATCGCCGCTAGTGAAGAACTCGACCCCTGCTACACCTGACGAACGATGCGGCAACTCTATTTGGACGCGTCGTTGCACCTGACGCGCCACCGCTTCACCTGTATCCACCAATGTGACATCCGCCCCCACCACGTCACGTATCAGTGGCACCAAGAAAGCGTAGTGAGTACACCCAAGGATGATGGTGTCTGCACCTTGGGCAAGCAAGGGCGCGGTGTAACGCTCGATCAACTTGCGCGTATCTACTTCGGCCAAATGTCCGCGCTCGACTTGCTCGACCAAACCAGGGCAACCCTGTGTGACGATCTTCACGTGACCAGCATATTTTTCCAGCAATGCGGCAAAGCGTGCGCTCTCTATCGTGCCTACCGTTGCCAACACACCGACCACGCCGCTTTGTGTCGCAGCGACAGCAGGTTTGACCGCTGGCTCCATGCCGATGATCGGGATCTTGTTGTATTTGATGCGCAACGGCTGAGCAGCAGCAGCCGTGGCTGTGTTGCACGCGATGACGATGGCATCTGCACCTTGTGACAGCAGATACCGTGTGAGTGCGAGTGAACGCGCTTCGATGTATTCGGGCGATTTGTCGCCGTAGGGAACGTGGGCAGAATCGGCCACGTAGATAAGACGTTCGTTGGGGAGTATCTGGCGGATATGGTGCAGGACAGACAAACCGCCCACACCCGAATCGAAGACGCCGATGGCACCTGAAAAAGTAGCAGCCATTTAGACTCCCGTCATTCCCGCGTAGGCGGGAATCCAGCGTTGTTTTCGATATGCCGTTGGTTTTGTCTTTGCTTCGCAAAGTTGTATTTGACCAACTGGATTCCCGCCTGCGCGGGAATGACAAAACTATTCCACCGCTTGGTCACGCAAGAACTCTTCATAGGTGCCATGGTAGTCGTTCACGCCCTTGGCCGATATCTCGATGATGCGTGTCGCCAATGAGGAGACGAACTCTCGGTCATGACTGACGAAGATGAGCGTGCCTTTGAATAGATCGAGCGCGGTGTTGAGTGACTCGATGGCTTCCATATCCATATGGTTGGTCGGCTCGTCCATCAGCAGCACGTTGGGTTTCGCCAACATCAGCTTGCCGAACAACATGCGGCCTTTCTCACCCCCAGACAGCACTTTCACTTTCTTCTTCACGTCATCGCCAGAGAACAGCAAACGACCTAGCGTGCCGCGTACCACTTGGTCATCATCAGATGGGCCGCGCCAGTTGGTCATCCATTCCATCATCTCGATGTTCTCGGCGAAATTCGCCGCATGGTCTTGTGCGTAGTAGCCCAACTTGGCTTTTTCCGCCCACTTGATGGTGCCGTGATCGGGTGCGAGATCGCCTGCGAGACAACGCAACAAGTTCGTCTTACCAATACCGTTAGGGCCGATGATGGCGACCTTCTCGCCCGCATCGATGCGGAAGTTGACGTTGGAGAACAACATCTTGTCGTAACCCTTGGCCATCTTTTCCACTTCCACGGCGACACGATGCAGCTTGTCGCGTTCATCGTATTCGTAACGGATGAACGGGTATTGGCGGCTGGATGGTTTGATGTCCTCGATCTTGATCTTGTCGATCTGACGCGCACGCGAAGTAGCTTGTTTGGCTTTAGAAGCATTCGCCGAGAATCGCGCCACGAAGGCTTTCAATTCAGCGACCTTCTCTTTGGCCTTGGTATTGTCTGCGGATTGTTGCTCACGCGCCTGCGTGGAAGCCAACATGTAATCGTTGTAGTTGCCTGGGTACACGGTGATCTTGCCGAAGTCCAAATCGGCCATGTGCGTACACACGCTGTTCAGGAAGTGACGGTCATGGGAGATGATGACCATGGTCGAATTGCGCGCGTTGAGGATGTCTTCCAACCAGCGGATGGTGTTGATGTCCAAGTTGTTGGTCGGCTCATCGAGCAACAAGATGTCTGGATTAGAGAACAAAGCCTGTGCCAACAACACGCGCAGTTTGAAACCCGGTGCTACAGCGCTCATCGGCCCCGTATGCAGATTGATGTCGATACCTAGACCCAACAGTAACTCGCCCGCACGCGCTTCGGCAGTGTAGCCATCGTATTCAGCGAAGGTCGCTTCCAGATCGGCAGCGCGCATGTAGTCTTCTTCAGATGCATCGGGATTCGCATAGATCGCATCGCGCTCACTCATCGCCTCCCACATCTCGTCGTGACCCATCATCACCACATCCAACACGCGCTTGTCTTCGTAGGCGAACTGGTCTTGGCGCAACTTACCGAGGCGCTCTGTCTTGTCGAGCATGACTTCGCCGGAGGATTGCTCCAAGTCGCGGCCGAGGATCTTCATGAAAGTGGACTTGCCGCAGCCGTTGGCTCCGATGAGACCGTAACGGTTGCCGTCACCGAATTTGACGGAGACGTTCTCGAACAGGGGCTTCGCCCCGAATTGCATAGTGATATTTGCGGTAGATAACATGATTGCCTTACGAATACCGCCTAACCTACTGCGCAATCGATGTACTACGTTGCGCGGTGCTCGAAATCCTCATGTATAAAAATACATTCCGGTTTCTGCGCGCCGTGCGCCTTGCCCATCAATTGCTCGCTACGGTTATGCGGTATTCGGAAAAATTAAAGGCGCGCATTCTACCATCGACCGCCTTTAGACTAACCCCATGTTCTTCGCCTGCAACGCAGCCTCGGCGCGCGAGGTGATATTGAGTTTGCGATAGATGTTCTTCACGTGATCACTCACAGTGTGGCGCGAGATGCCGATCCCTACGCCAATATCGGCGATTCTGATCCCACGCGCCAGATGAACCAACACTTCACGTTCGCGGGGAGAGAGTTGCGCGTACTCTTCTTCGACCTCTGACGCAGTCGGCTGCTGAACAATATGGAAGTGATCAAGCAAGCGACGGACAATGGCTGGCGACAAGGGAGGATGGCCTTCGCTGATGCCGCGCAATTGCTTCACCAATTGCTCTGGCGCTTGATCTTTGAGCAGATAGCCTTGCGCTCCCGCCCGCAAGGCTGGAAAGAGGTGTGCATCGTCATCGAATATCGTTGCAACTACGATCATGCTGTTGGGAAAGCGAGATGCCATCGCTTCCACCACCGTGGTTCCATCACCATCCGGTAAAGAAAGGTCGATCAAAGCGAGATCGAATTGGAACTGGTTGATGATATTGAGCGCACCAGCGACACTGGACTCACAGCGCACGCGCACATCTGGGTATGCAGTCTGCGCGACCTCGCGCAACATCTCTTGCGACTCGGGCATGTCTTCCAAGATGAGCGCGACCTTCATGGTAGTGGGATCGCAAGCGTCAATCTAACTTTGCCATCACTGGACGAGATGTTCAGATTCCCGCCCAACTCTTCCATACGCCCACGGATGTTGCGCAATCCGTAACCATCTTGCCAAGTGAGCGGATCGGCGATGTCACCATCGTTCTCAACCTCTAGCTTCAATCGTGAGGTACTTGCCTCGACCGCAACTTGAATGTCATTCGGTGAAGCGTGCTTGAGCGCGTTGGTGATGACTTCTCGCATCACCGATTCCAGCATGCCTTTCATGCGCGGGGGCAGATCGACTTCCGGCACATCCTCCGCTTGGTTCCAGTGCAAAAGGCATTTCGCTACTTCGCAACGAGAGCTTGCCTCGGCACGCCAATCTGCAAGCGCATCTCGCAAAGGTACGGGTTGCGTATCCATGGCAGCGATAGAAGTGCGTAGATCTTTCATCGCATCGCGCGCGATGTCAGCATCAGGTGTACCGCGCAGATGATGGATGAGTTTCAATAAACGAGCGCCGATGTTGTCATGCAAATCACGCCCGATACGCAGTCGCTCTTGCGCCACACCCTGCTCGTAACTTGTACGACCTCCCATCACCTGATGCAGCAGTTGACTCAATGCCATCGCAAAATCCGCATCGCGCGTGGAGAACAAACGGATACCCCGCCCTGCATAACGTAAGGTATAAGACGGTAAGGTGGCAGAAGCAGGTACTTGCAAAGCAAGACCTTCCTCCAGCACACGTGCATCCTTGATATCGGCATCTCCTTGCTTCATCTCCAAGGGATCGTAAACACGCATCAGGAATGATTCCCAGCGGAATTTTTGTTCGCTGTGCGAAGCGGTGAAAGCAATGGCAGAAAGTTCTGGCAACAAAGATTCGAACTTGGGGAAATGTTTCTTGACGATGCGTTGCCACATCCATTGTCGCAATGGGAAATACAACCAACCTGCAAGCAACAAACTCAAGCCTAGCGAGGTCACTTCAGTCAAGCCAAAGTAGATCAGCAATGCATCCAGTGCGATGACCGACAGCGCCCCCACCACCCACATGAAACCGCGATACGCCCATTCATCCATGTCGAACAACTGATAGTGGCGCAAACCAAGCGCGATACCTATGTAGATGAGCAGGAAGAAGCCGAACACGTAACCTTGCTGTGGCATGTCAAACAAGCCTAGCACCTGCGAGCCAACCGTAATGAAAATGAACAAACCGCTACCAACAAGGGTTGATAGTGTGAACCAGCGCAATGCCGCACGCTCCAGTGGCTGGCCTCGTGTCTTGCGCCATTGCACCACAGCGAAAACGATAGCCAGTAACATCTCTATCGATACGGGCATACGTGATCCCCAGTCCTGATCTGGTGCCCAACGAAACACATCAGCAGCTAACCAAAGTCCGAAGATGGCGGGCAGCCATAACAGATGGATCGGCCGAACCAACCTGCGCGGATAAGTCATGAATATGGCTATCAACGCACAGCCAAACATAAAAGCGCCGAGATGATTTAGTGACGCGAGCCAACGGAAAGTCTCACCCTGCATCGCCAATTCACGTGTGCTGTAGATGGCGGCAGGCAGGGTGAACATGGGAAACGACAAGCCTGAGAGCCAGAACATGCGCGCTGCCCAATCGTCTTTGCGTAGCAAGAATATCCAGCTGGCGATCAAGAATCCGATGAAGCCAACGAAGGCTTGAAACCAAAACACCATTGGCAAACTGGAAAGAGGACGCTTCTTAGGTATCACCGCCGCTTCTTTTTCAGCACCCGATGCATCGACCCACACCAAGATCACTTGCTCATCTCGCAACATCGTATCGAATGTCGTCTGACGAGCGAAGAAATCAGCCATCTCAGCATAGGTATTGAAGAAGTCTGGCTCCTCGATGAGATCAGTAGCCAAAATATCTTGCGACACACCTGTTGCAGAAACGAGACGCTTTACCTCGGCACCCTCAGGAATCTGTTGCGCCAAAGCCTCTGCAACGTGAACGACCCGCACCTTGTCATCCACGACCGCCATCTGCACACCTACCCAAGGCTGCTTCAACGCGAACCAAGCGGCACAAGCGATCAGCACTACACTAGCGAGCGCCAGCGCTAACAATGCGTAAGTGGGTCTTTTGTAAAAAGCCAACATCTCTCGATCACCGATAGCTTCAATGTGAAGACTTTAACAAATGCAGGAGTTAAAGCTACCCCTGCGTTCGCGGGATTGTGCGAACTGAATCATCCTCCGAGAATGCATCCGCCCAGATATGCCTGCAATTCGACGACAGCCTCTGCGCAAATTCACCGCTTACTCAATCATGGAGGTTGTAATGTCGAAGAACGATTTCATCAAATCTATCACTGCTTTGCTCGTAGGTTTCATCCTTACTGGATGTGGCGGTGGGAGTTCAAGTAGTGGCGGCAGCACGCCAGCAACAACCTCGCTCAGCGGCACAGCCGCTGTCGGATTTGCTGTTGCTAATGGCACTGTGAATATCAAATGTGCAAGTAGCACATCAATTGCGTCTTCGACCACGAGCGCATCTGGTGCAATACAGGCAACCCTCTCTGGGCAAACCTTACCGTGCGCCATTCAAGTGTCAGGAGGTACGATCAACAGTGTTGCTAACACTACCAACTACCACTCGATCGCGACCAGCGCTGGTAATGTGAACGTCACACCTCTTACGGATTTGCTGATTGCCAATTTGGCTGGCACCGCAACACCCAGCGCATGGTTCGCTAGTTTGACCACCACACAACTCGCCGCGATCGCGGCTGGCCAAGTCACAACAGCAACAACGAACGTAAAGACTGCATTGGGATTGACCACTCAATTAGCTGGTATCGATCCCATCACCACTGTCTTCACACCCACCAACGATAACGTGATGGACAACACGCTGGAGGCGTTGCAAACCGCTATCACCAACAATGGCACGTCCTACGCGAGTTTGTTGACAGGCGCGGGTGCTAGTGCAAATGCTGGATTCACTACTCCAGGTGGATTCAACGCTGCACTAACTGGCGCTTATGTGCCACCGGCAGGAGGAGGAACAGCCCCAACCATTACTGGCTTCAGCCCAACAAGCGGAGCTGTGGGATCTACAGTCACCATCACAGGTACTAACTTGGGGCTTGGCTTCCCGCCTGCTCCTATTGTGAAATTTGATACGACTAGCACTAACGCACCTGTGCTCACTGGTCAAACAAGTCTGACCGTTACCGTACCTGCAGGCTTAGCTGTTGGAAATCACACCATCACCATAGGTGGTTTGTCAGGCACACCAATGACAGTAGGTACCTTCAATGTTAGCGCAGCAGCAGTTGTACCTGCGGCACCGGCAGGAATATCTGCGACAGCAGTTGGATCGACTGAAATCAGCCTATCTTGGAGTTATGTCAGTGGCGCATCAAGTTACAACGTATATCGATCTACAACATCACCCGTAAGCATCACACTCGGAAACAAATTGTCTGTTGCACCCATCCCTCTAACAATGGCTACCTATATTTATAAGGACCTTCTGTTAGCAGCAAATACGCCGTACTACTACAAAGTCACTACTGTTACGGCTGCTGGCGAAAGTCTTGGCTCTGCAGAGGCAACTGCAACTACGTCGACCGCACCCACTCCTGTTGTTGCAGTGGGAACTCAAATGGGAGGAGCACGGCAAGGGGGAGCACTCAGCCTCACTACGCAAGTGAACACCTTTGCAGGCCAAGCCGTAAGCGCTAGTCCCGCAAACTCACTCGGGGATAAAGATAGCTCGGATCCAACGCTAGCTGCTTTCAATAGCCCGTATGGGATCACCACAGACGGCGCGAATTTATATGTAGCAGCACTAGTGTCCGGTTAAGAATCGAATAGATTCAGTTGGTTGCTGATATCTGCGTTTTCTGTCTGACCGCTGATGCTCTGTAAAGCCTGTTGAATGGGCATTTTCTCGAACAGCGTGACCGACAGAATCTGTAACAAAGTGT
>JBGSWB010000134.1:0-4848 GCA_041752675.1 Sideroxydans sp.
TCTACCCCTTCAACGCCTTCCGATCCCTGCTCGGGATCGCTGGCGATGTCACTGCCCCGACCTACGCAGAGCTTTACTCCGTAAAATCACGAAACACTACATCTGGTAGGTGTCTGTGACAACCGGATAAGCACGGTTTCAACATCCACAAAGAGAAACCAACTGCTACGAGTACAGTACCGATTGCGGAAATATCAGCGATGAATGACATATTTTCTCCTCCACAGAGATTCAGGTTGAACATACCAACAAAAATTGCAGGGAGAATCCTAGCACATTAGGAGCCCCTGACAAGCATCTAGGCTATAGAGTACCTGACCAAATGGCTGGGCCGATGGTCTAGCAGGGGTAAGCAGTGAGAATGGAGCGCAGGGAAGTTATTGATTCCTGCGCTCTAAGGTTTGATTAGTCTTTGATTGTTTGAATCGTAATCCAGATTGCAAAGCCGACTGCAAAGATTGCTACGCCGATGGATGAAAAGTCTGCGATGAAGGACATGCGGTTACTCCCTTGAGCTGGTTTATGATGGTTTTTGTAGGCGATAGCGCTATTGAATCGTTGGCTAAGGCAGTACAAATTATATGAGTATATTTATCGGGTAAGCACACATCTTTATTAAGGCTTACAGATAACAGGTCAATAATTTCCAATGGATTATCGCAACTGATTTGCAAAGGTAGAACGTGCAGAAGAAGCTCTATATAAAGACCTATGGTTGCCAGTTGAACGAGTACGACTCGGACAAGATGGCGGACGTGATGCAAGCCTGCGGAGACATGGCGCAGGTGGATAGTCCCGAGGACGCCGATATCATCTTGTTCAATACCTGCTCGATCCGCGAGAAGGCTGAGGACAAGGTGTTCTCTGACCTCGGGCGTGCACGCGAGATGAAGTTAAGGAAGCCGGGGTTGTTGATCGGTGTCGGCGGTTGTGTCGCAAGCCAAGAAGGCACTGCCATCCTCAAGCGTGCACCTTACGTGGATGTGGTGTTCGGCCCGCAGACCTTGCACCGTCTGCCACAACTTATTGAGGACAGACTTGCTAGTGGCCGCGCTCAGGTGGATATCAGTTTTCCTGAGATCGAGAAATTCGATCATCTGCCCGCTACGCAAACCACACATGGCGCAGCGTTCGTCTCCATCATGGAAGGGTGTAGCAAATATTGCACGTTCTGTGTCGTGCCTTACACGCGGGGAGAGGAGATATCCCGCCCTTTCGCAGACGTGCTACGCGAGGTAGAGAAACTGACTGCACAAGGTGTGAGCGAGATCACATTGATAGGACAGAATGTGAATGCCTATCAAGGGGCGGCGCCTGAGGGTGAAACAGTAGATTTTGCCTATCTGGTGCAAGCGGTTGCTGCGATGCCCAGCGTGCAGCGTTTGCGTTTTACGACATCGCACCCGCGTGAGATGTCGCAGCGCTTGATCGATCTTTATGCCTCCACGCCTAAGCTTGCAAGTCATCTGCACTTGCCTGTGCAGTCGGGTTCGGACCGCATCTTGGCGGCGATGAAGCGCGGTTACACGGCGCTGGAATACAAATCTGTGGTGCGCAAATTGAGAGCAGTTCGGCCTGATATCTCTATCACGTCGGATTTCATCATTGGCTTCCCAGGGGAAACCGAAGCGGATTTCGAAGCAACGATGAAGCTAATCGATGATGTCGGCTTCGATGCTAGTTTCAGTTTTCTGTTTAGTCCACGACCAGGTACACCCGCTGCCGAGATGCAAGATGACACACCCTATGAAACTAAGATGGCGCGCTTGCATCGTTTGCAGGAACGTATCGCTACGCTAGGCCAACAAGTTAGCGATAGCATGGCAGGTACGGTGCAGCGCGTGCTGGTGGAGAACATCTCGCGCAAGAGTGATGCAGAGTTGGCGGGGCGCACAGAGAACAATCGAGTGGTAAATTTTGCGGGGTCACCGGGGATGTTGGGGCGTTATGTGGATGTGCGCATCGCTTCGGGTACCTTGCACACCTTACGTGGAGAATTGGTGTTGCAATGAAGGATGAAAACAAACTCTCGCTGTCGGTACAGTTCGCGAGCAATGCGAAGAAATTGCCAACTCGACAACAATTCCGTCGTTGGGTGAAAGTGGCGTTGCAGCAAGATGTGCAGATGGTGTTGCGCATCGTGGATGACATCGAAGGTCGTGCATTGAACCAGAGTTATCGCGGCAAAGATTACGCGACCAATGTGCTTACTTTTGTTTACGACGATAGCGAACCACTGTATGGCGATGTGGTGATCTGCGCACCCGTGGTGGCACGCGAGGCTAAGGAGCAAGGCAAGGAGTTGCTCGCACACTTCGCGCATCTGACCATCCACGCGGCGTTACATCTGCAAGGTTATGATCACGAGAATAGGCGTGACGCAGAGAAGATGGAAGCGCTCGAAACTGCGTTGATGCTCAAATTAAGGTATCCTGCCCCTTATCTTGTTACATAAGTTTTAATGATGGACGGTTCAGAAAGTAGTAACAAACCCACTCTGCTGGAGCGGCTCTCCAATCTGTTGTTGCGTGAGCCGGAAGACCGCGAGCAGTTGGTCGCCCTGTTGCATAGCGCCTACGAGCGCAACCTGCTGGATGCCGATGCCCTCTCTATGATGGAAGGCGTCATCCAAGTCTCCGAGCGCCAAGTACGTGAGATCATGATTCCCCGTGCGCAGATGGATGTCATCGACATCAATCAGCCGCCGGAAGAATTCATCCCCTATGTCATCGAGGCTGCGCACTCCCGCTTCCCTGTGACGGATGGCGATAAAGACAACATCATCGGTATCTTGTTGGCGAAAGACTTGCTGCGTTACTACGCGGGTGAGGAGTTCGACGTGCGCGATATGTTGCGCCCAGCGGTATTCGTTCCTGAGTCCAAACGTCTCAATGTGTTGCTGCGCGACTTCCGTAGTAATCGCAATCACATCGCGCTGGTGGTGGATGAGTACGGTGGCGTGAGCGGTATGGTCACCATCGAAGATGTGTTGGAGCAGATCGTCGGCGACATCGCGGATGAATATGACTTCGATGAAGATGAGGACAACATCATTCGTCAGGACGATGCACATTGGCGCGTGAAAGCCGATACCGAGATCGAAGATTTCAATGAATCATTGGGGACGGACTTCAGTGACGAGGATTGCGACACCATCGGTGGATTAGTGCTCAAGTCGGCGGGTCAACTGCCTAAGCGCAATGACCGCGTCCAGATCGGTGAGTGGCAGTTCACCGTGCTGCGCGCCGACAGTCGTAGATTGCATTCCTTGCTGGTGGAACGTCTGCTTATCGAGGCAGACAAGCAGGAGTGATCTTGAGTTGCCTTAGGGCGCTTCTAGAAATTCAAAGTTCTAAGCAAGACAAGGCGCGAGCGAAAAATTGCGACGCGGCATATATGAAATATGTAAGGAGCAATTTTTCGTGAGCAACGCAGTATTGCGACGAAATTTGGATTTCTAGCAGTGCCCTTTAGAACGACTCGTCCTCGCGTAAGTAACGCCACTGCCCTTGTGGCAACTCCCCCAATCTTACCTTGCCGATGCGCACGCGTTTTAATGCGGTGACGCGTAATCCCACCATCTCGCACATACGGCGTATCTGACGCTTCTTGCCTTCGACGAGGATGAAGCGCAGTTGGTCGTCATTCATCCAGCTCACTTTGGCGGGCTTTAGTTTTTTACCATCCAACGACAAACCGTGATTCAGCATCGCCAAGCCGTTGTTCTCCAACTTACCTTGCACGCGTACCATGTATTCTTTTTCGATAGGCGAGTCTTCGCCGATGAGTTGCTTGGCGACACGACCATCTTGCGTGAGCACCAACAACCCGGTGGAGTCGATATCGAGACGACCAGCGGGTGCGAGGCCTAAGAACTGACTGCGATGGAAGCGGTGCGGTGATTTGTCTTCTGTCCAGCGTGTGGCTTGGTCGAACAGCAAGATGGCGGGCTTGTAACCTTCTTCTGCTTGGCCTGAAACGAAGCCGACGGGCTTGTGCAGCAAGATGGTGACGCGATCCTTTTGTTTGGCCTGCGCCGCTTTTTCCAGTGCGATCTTCTGCGTCGGTAAGATCTTAAAGCCAAGTTCGCTCACTATCTCGCCATCCACCTTCACCCAGCCTTTGGCGATGTAGTCATCCGCCTCGCGGCGTGAGCAGAGTCCTTGTTCGGACATCAGTTTCGAGAGTCGTACTTTTTCCATTTTTATCCTAACGGGCACGGCAAGTTGCCACACCTAATATTGAAACTCGCCATGCCCGTTTCCCCCTATCCAACTTTCCCCCGCAAGCGGGAGAAAGGGCAAACGAATCGCTATGCGAGTTTTATCCTAGTGCGGGAAATAACCCGCGTATTCCACCTGCCATGAACTCCACGGCGATGGCGGCAAGTAATAAGCCCATCAAACGCGTGACGATATTGCTGCCTATACTCCCCAGTCGTCTCGATACCCAAGGTGCGATGAGAAAGGTGAGCCAAACAGTGAGGCTGAGCGCGACGAGCACCAGTGCCATCACCCCATAATGTCCCGTACCACTACCTTTGTGCGCATCCAAGATCACCGTGCTGATCGCACCAGGGCCAGCTAGCAGTGGGGTGGAGAGCGGCACAATGGCGATAGAAGAGGTCGCATCGCCGTCGGTGTCGTCAGGTGATAGCTTGGGTTTGTCACCGATGAGCATGTTGATGGACATCAGCAAAAGCAAGATGCCGCCTGCCGTACGGAAGGAGTGGATGCTGATGCCGAAGAACTCCAAGATCGCTTCGCCCAGCAATAAGGCGGCAAGCAAGATCACCAACACCGACAACGAAGCCATGCGTCCCACCCGCTCACGTTTCTGTGCCGTCAT
>JBGSWB010000135.1:0-4873 GCA_041752675.1 Sideroxydans sp.
GCAGGGTGTAATTACTGGCTACCACGGTATCACCCAGTGTTCTGCTTGCGTTGGAATAAGGCAGGGATAGCCGCCTTGGGTTTGCTCAAGGCAGACACTTCCGGCTTCTTGATAGGTGCGGCAGGTGCGCTGATGTTGGGCACATAAGGTTGATCGAACCAAGGATCGTGGTGCGGCTTCTTCGGTGCAGGAGCGTGATATCCACGGTTGTGTTCAGTCTGCGCCGGACGTTCAGTTCGCTCTGGACGCTCCGAACGCTCAGGGCGTGCCTCACGTTGCGGTCTGGCTGAATGTTGCGGCAAGTCAGCCTTTTCTTTTTTGATCTCTGTCTTGATGAGCTTCTCGATATCGACCAGATATCTCTCTTCTTCTGGCGACACCAATGAGATTGCTGTTCCACTCGCGCCTGCACGACCGGTACGACCGATGCGGTGAACGTAATCTTCGGCCGCGTGCGGTATCTCGTAGTTGATGACCATTGGTAGATGGTCAATGTCCAAGCCGCGCGCTGCCACATCGGTGGCGATCAACACGCTGACCTTACCTTGCTTGAATGAATCTAAGGCTTGCATACGTTCGAGCTGACTCTTATCACCGTGGATCGCATCGGCAGACACACCTTCGCGCTGAAGCTGGCGTGCCAAACGACTGGCCGTGAGTTTGGTCTTGGTGAACACGATGACTTGTTTTGCGTCATCGCCTTTCAGCAACTTCGCCAACAATTGATGTTTGTCTTCACTCGCGACCAAATAGACCTTCTGTGTGATGTTGTCAGAGGTGGCATTACTCCGTGCCACTTCGATCAGGGTCGGGTAGTTCATGAACTCTTCCGACAGCTTCTTGATCTCGTCAGAGAACGTCGCAGAGAACATCAAACTCTGACGTTGGCGTGGCAACAAAGCGAGGATGCGTTTCAACGCCGGCATGAAGCCCATGTCCAACATGCGATCCGCTTCGTCCAACACCAACACTTGCACGGTATTCAATAACACGGTCTTTTGCTCGATGTGGTCGAGCAAGCGTCCCGGTGTCGCCACCAAGATCTCCACACCTGTCTTCAGGTGCGGGGTTTGCGTCTTGATATCTACGCCGCCGTACACCACCAAAGAACGCAGGTGCGTGTATTTGGCATAAGCCTTGACGCTCTCCTCCACCTGCACCGCCAGCTCTCGCGTGGGGACAAGAATGAGCGCACGCACAGGATGTTTCGCTGGTGAGGTGCTCGGGCTGGCGTGCGGTAACAATTTTTGCAGGAGCGGCAAGGCGAAAGCGGCTGTCTTACCCGTGCCGGTCTGCGCGCCCGCCATCAGGTCGTTACCCTCCAGCACCAAGGGAATGGCTTGTGCTTGAATGGGGGTGGGAATGGTGTAACCAGACTCGGTAAGTGCCTTGAGTATCTGCGGGGCAAGCTTCAGGTCGGCAAAACTGACTGTATTCAATGTAGTGTTCTCTTGGTTAGGGCTGCATTCAAAGTGGGCGCATTATACGCCCACTGAGTTTTAGCCCGCCGCGTGTATGTCTTGTCCGCTTAATACTTACGTAACATCACGCGCATAGCTACCCCAGCGATCACAAGCCAAACCACCGTGCGCATGCCCATCGCAACCACTGTCCGCTGCTCGTAGGCGCCACCAGAGTTGATATGCAAGCCGAAGGCAGAAAATGTAAGCAGGATCGCAACAGCGATCGCCAGTGCCAGCCAAACGGCCCAACGTTGCTGGAGCCATAATCCAACGCCAGCAGCGACGTAGGCAAAACCCGACAAAAAGTTGAACCACAGCACAAAAGGAACGTAGTTTCCAGCCGCAGTCACTGCAGCCTCATTGCCCAGCAATACCGCACCACCTTCCTTGATCGTCATCAAACCAAATAACACGGCCACTACAGAGACGGTGCTTATGAGCCAGCTTCGGGGTTGCTTAAGTGTAGTCATGTGTTTCACCTTGGATTATTTAGTTTCTTCTACGAAGCGATACATCTCGTGACACGCGATGCAGTTATTCATCGCGACGCTCAATTTACTCACCACCAGATTGCTGTCTTTGTATTTCGCAGCTTCCACAGCGATCTCATCGAACTTGCTACGCGTGTCAAAACCCAGCGTCTTCATCTCGACCGGGATCTTTCTGAACAACGAACCCGGCGTGTCTGCCTCTGCTTCCATACCGGAGGCTTTGGCCGACTTGATGACTGCATCGAAGTCTTTCACCGAAGCTGCCGCCAATATCCCTTGCGAGCTTTGTAGCCACACGCGCATTTCCAGCAACAAAGCATTGCGTTCATCTTTACTCAACATGACCGCCTGCCGCCCATCATCAGAGGGCTGCACATTACCCACCGTGAACTTGTACCCCAACGCAGCAACGATCACTGACAGCACGGCGACTAACATCCAGCTCAATTTACAATTCTTCATTCAATTTTCTCCTTAGATAATGGTGCGCCGATAACCGATTTACTTACTTGCAGCGCCGTAAAAGTGTTCCACGAATTTTCCACGGAACGTCTGATGACAATTCAAGCAGGTGGTTTGTACCTGCTGAAAAGCTGCGATGACTTTGTGCCCGTCTTTTTCGTGTGCCGCATGCTCAAGCCCATGGGCAGCCTCATGCGTCTCGCCATCGAATGCTTTGAACTTGGACATCTCTGGCCCCATGAATTTCATGATGCGCATCTTTTCAGAAACAGGGGGCTGGGGATGAGCAGCGATCAGTGGCGCAGTCTTGGCGACCAACGCCCAGTCTTCACGCGAGATGCCATCCGTGATCACCTGCATATTCTTGCCCAGTTCTTTCATCACTTTTTGCAGTTCCAACGGTTCTGCGGCTTGCGCATCTGATAGTACCAATGCAAGGGTGATGAATGATGTGGCTAGTACGGATTGCTTTTTCATAGTGGTACCTTTCATAGATCGATTTTAGTCAAACAATCAAACAGGCTCAGCCCGGTTGCCCATCTGCACGCGGGCGCCAAAAAGCAGGTAGATAGCGCCACCCCCACGGTGAGAAGCAGGCCAACCATCCAATTGCTGAAACGACATACCAGACGTAGCTATTTTGTAGCGGCAACACATCCGCCATCACCCGCAACAATGCCACTAACTGCATGCCCAGGAACATCAGCTTGAGCGAAATTCCAATATTGAATGGCAGGCCAGAATGGCCGAGAGTGACGCGCGTTCCCATCCCGACCATCAAGGTGGCGTAGCAACCGATGGTGAGTGCATGCAATGGTGCCAGTGCCCAGATATGTTCTCCGCTAATGAAGGCGACCAAACTCTGCGTGGTAAAAAACAGCATAGCGATCCCCATCCACGCGAAGCCCACATGCAACACTGCCAACAGCGGGTTACTCAAACTGCGGCGAAATCCCCATAGATAGCTCAGATACAAAGCAGATACCGCAATCGGTGCATCGCACAACCATAACCAATTCATCAAACCTGAGAATGACAAGACACCATGCATGAAACTACCCGCCAACATCGTCCACCACGGCCAGAAGGGACGAGGCACATCGCGTTGCGACAATGCATTGCTGGTGAAGAAGGGAATCATGCGGTGCGCGACACTGGCGAACAGCGGCATGAGGAAGAACCACAATCCGCTCTGAATCGAGAAGTTATAAAAGACAGATTCGTCGGTGAGCAACCAGCCCAGAAAACTCGCAAGACCACACCACCCCATCGCAAGTGCGATGGCCAATGCGATGGGGTGACGTTTGTCGCCGGGACGGGTATCCATCAACACACGCACCAAGGCATACAGCGCGACGCCCCATCCAGCCAAGGCAGATGCGACTGCCACAATCAAGATCGCAACGCTGGAGACCATGCCAACATAGAACGACACAGCACCAAGGAACATCAATCCGAATGCAGTGACATAGAGCTTGGGATTGATCTCTTTGCCTGCCATCCAGCGCGGGAAAGTTGTCATCAAGAATCCAAACATGAAGAACGGCAACATGCTGTAGATCATCAAGAAGACGTGTGCCGCACTCGGTGCGACAGCCCAACTGATCGGCTGGCCGACGATGCCGTAGCGCGTCGCTAATTCCATCGTCCACCACAACATGACGGCGATGGCTTGCAAAGCACCACCGAAGAACATGACGCGATGAGGTGCTGCGGTGAAATTTTTTAGCATAGTTTTTTCATTTGTAAGTTGCGAGGAGTACACATAAGTTCATGTGTGCCGTCATCAGAAATTGAAATCCAATTCTGCAGTGAGATTGCGCCTAGGTAGTAAAAAGTAGGAATAGGCTTGGGTATCCATCAGATTGTTGATGGCGATCGAAGTCGTCACGTTCTTATTGAATGCATATCCCAGCTTGGCATTCACCATGGTATGCGCGTCATAACTTCCGGGCACGCCCTCCACTACGTCGGTGTTCTGCGCGTTCCAAAAGATGTGGCTCACATAGCGCGCATTCAATTTTGCCGACCAGTCACCACGCTGCGCCGTCATACCTATACCGATGATGTTTCTAGGTGCATCCGTCAGTCGCTTCCCAACACTCAAAGGGTCTGCGGCGTTCTCTAGGACTTTGGAATCGATGTACGCGTAGTTGGCATCCAGCGCTAACCAACTCGTCAGCACATGTGATGCTCCCAACTCTACGCCGCGTACTCTCGCCTTACCCGCGTTGATGCGCTGCGACAGCAGCGGCGCAACCGTGGTGACTTGCTTCACATAGATAAGGTCGCTGAGTTGCGTCTCGTAAACAGTCGCCGTCAACTTGATTCCCGTGCCAGCGCGCCATTCGCCGCCCATTTCTAAGGTCTCCGCCCGCTCAGGCTGCAGATTTGGGTCGCCAGTCGTCGTTCTTCCGCGACTGGTAGATGAACTGTAAAGGTCTTGATTGGTCGGCG
>JBGSWB010000136.1:0-17178 GCA_041752675.1 Sideroxydans sp.
ATAAAACTTGGTGCCCATGGCGAGAATCGGACTCGCGACCTCTCCCTTACCAAGGGAGTGCTCTACCACTGAGCCACATGGGCCTAACTTATGGAGCGGGTGAAGGGAATCGAACCCTCGTCATAAGCTTGGAAGGCTTCAGCTCTACCATTGAGCTACACCCGCACAACTACCTGCACCAGCCCACTTGATACAACAGCAAACTGCAAAATAATTCTGGTGGAGGGGGAAGGATTCGAACCTTCGTACTCTAAGAGGTCAGATTTACAGTCTGATGCCTTTAACCACTCGGCCACCCCTCCAAAAAGAGCGCGCGATTATCCATAGAACGACCTAGCCTGTCAAAGGGAAAATAGGTAAAGAGGTGAAATCACATCTGAATCGACGACAAAAATCGAAGAACTGGTACTTACAACAAGCCTTTCTCTGCAAATGACAGACAGCCCGCGCCCGCCACGATGAAATGATCCAGCACCCGCACATCCACCAAAGCGAGCGCCTGCTTTAGAGCATCGGTCAATAATTGGTCTGATTGGCTGGGTTCGGCGACACCCGACGGATGGTTATGCGCGAAGATGACCGCCGCCGCATTGTGATGCAAAGCCCGCTTCACCACCTCGCGCGGATACACACTAGTCTGCGTCAAGGTACCCTGGAACAACTCTTCAGTAGCGATCACCCGATGTTGCGCATCCAAAAACAGTGAGATAAACACTTCCTGTTGCCGCGAACGCAACAACAATTGCAGATAGTCACGCACCGCACGCGGCGAATTCAGCGCATCGCCGGACTGCATCTCTTCTCGTAGCGCGCGCCGCGACATCTCCAGAACCGCCTGCAATTGCACGAATTTGGCCTGCCCCATGCCATGAATGGCGCAAAAATCCTTTTCGCTCGCCGCAAACATCTGCGTCAGGCTACCAAAACGAGCCAACAACTCCCGCGCCAGATCCACCGCACTCTTGCCCACCACTCCAGTACGCAAAAAGATCGCCAGTAATTCAGCATCGGACAGCGCGGCAGCACCGCGTTCAAGCAACTTCTCGCGCGGACGTTCCCCGACAGGCCAGTCAATGATGCTCATAGCTCACCTCGCTCTATCTTTAAAGAAAACCGAAAAATCCGAACGAAAACCGGGGACAGAAAACCGGGGAAAACCGGGGACAGACCACGGTTTACCTCACTCCAATTCAAGCGATCCCGATTCTGGATCGACAACCTTACGAGGCCTGCCCGATTGCCCAGGTATAGCCCGGCGACCAATCATCGACGAAACTTCGGCTGCGAATCGTCCACTACCCAGTACGAAATTCCCGTTAGTCGCCCGCCGTATCTCATCCACCAAACCGGGCTCCAACTCATATCGAAACAATTCCCGATATGCCGCTTGCCGGGAAATCTCATCTTCCCCCAATGCCTCATACAGTGCATGTGGCTGCACCAAAGCATCGCGCTCACCCTGCGCGTTGGCGCGATAACTAGACCATTTGTAGTCAGCAGGATGAGCCACCATGTTTGCGCGCACCGGATTCATCTCTATATAACGCTGGCAGCCCAAGAGGTAATCTTCTTCTTGCACCAAGCAGGATCGAAAACGCCCCTCCCACAATGTACCGCTACGCCGATAAACCCGATTCACATACTGCACGTATCGCTGCCCCAACAACTTCATCAAAGCACCACCCGCATCGGCACGGTCACTAGAGATCAACAGATGGACATGATTAGTCATCAACATATAAGCATGTACCTGACAGCGCAACTTGAGTGCGTATTCAGCCAACCAATCCAAATAGCGACGATAGTCCTCCTCGGCAAAAAAACAGGGCTGGCGATTATTACCGCGTTGAATCAGATGGATCGGGACATTGGGTAAAGCAATACGAGCGCGGCGCGGCATAGAAAACCTCGGCTGCAAACAAGAGGCAGTGAGTCTAACAGAGAGGCCGAAACCGTGGTCTGTCCCCTATTATTTCCCTATTATTTTATGGCTCTGTTCCGAAGCCCCATGCTGGAATCCAGCAATTCTCCGCAAACGCTGTACCGAAAACCCATATTGCTGGTATCAATATCTCGGGGTGTTGTATGCGTCTTGATATGCCAAGTTACATAAACCTCCTGCCAGCCCAATAAACGCCTGAAGCGATTTTGTAGATTTTCGCCGTAAGAATCGGTGCTGCTGACCCTCCAGCCACTCCGCTTGTTCGGATTGAAATCGATGTCGTTATAAATATTTAGCATATCCTTCGCCTTCCCTTTTTTTCGCTCTGGATAAGTTTCCACTTCGAGATTCATATACCAGTCCAGCAGGGCAACAGAAGCCCGAATAAACTCCTCATCCGTTATGTATCGTTGCTGCGCACGGCAATAGCCTGGCGGCTCAACTAAGACGCGCAACATCGCGCCTGCTCCTATAGAAAATACAAGCGCAATTAGCACAACAACTAAAACTTTGCGCCTACTCATGCGACTCTCCTTTCAAGTAGGTGGCAACTCGCATCTTTCGCCGCCCTAAATTCAATTTGTTTACTCATCGTCTTCCCTAAGAACTGATTCATCATCTCTCCCTCCCCGCTTCCTGAAACGCCTTCATCACTGGCGACAGCAAGTATTCAAAGATGGTTCTCGTACCAAGGTGTATCTCTGCCGTGACCTGCATGCCTGGGCTCAAGGTATGTTTGATGCCATCGACGATGAGCTCTTGTGCTTTAAGGTCCACCAGTGCGCGGTAGGAATACGGTTGCCCGTTGGGTGATTTGGCGGTGGGTGGTGCAGATGAGCCTGCGCCTTGTTGGGTGTTGTCCGTAGCATCAGCAGAAAGGTGTGCGACTTGTCCATCGACCATGCCGTATTTCTGGAATTGGTAGGAGGCGAACTTGATCTTGGTGGAGTCACCTTGATGGATGAAACCTACATCTTCATTGGAGACCCACACTTCTGCTCTCAGTATCTCGTCCTTGGGCACGAGGGTCATGAGGATGGTGCCGGGGCTGATGACGGTGCCGATGGTGTGGGTTGCAACGTCTTTGATGATGCCATCTTGTGGGGCTTTGAGTTCGAGCAGGCCGTTGCGGTATTCCTGTTTGGTGACTTCGGCTTGGGTCTTGTCTAACTTGTCGCTGATGTCGGCACGTTCGGCTTGCAGGCGTTGGCGGTAGTCGGCGCTGATCTGTTCGAGTTTGCGGCTGGATGAAGTAAGTGTGGCGCGGGCACTGGCGATGATGTGTTCTTGGGTCTTGAGGTCTTGTTCTTTTTCGATATGTTCGCGCTCTTTGTCGGTGGCTTGCAGTTTGCTGACGTAGCCATCCTTTGCGAGTTCGGTAAAGGCTTTGGCTTGTTCGCGATAGTGCGGGAGGACTTCGATGAGTTTGGTGCGTGCTTGTTGGGCGGCGGCAAGGTCGCTTTGGGCTTTGTCGTGGACGCTGTGTTCTTCAGAGATGGCTGAGTGATAGGCGAGGCGATTGGCTTTGTATTGGGCGAGTGCTTCGTTGTAGAGGGGCTCTAGGTCGGTGGGTTCTTTCTTGAACTCTGCTTGATCTTTCAGCTCTGCATCGATACGGCGCAGTGTGATCTGTTTACCGAGGTAGTCTGAGTTGATGGCTTTGCCGTCAGCATCGGACATGGTGGTGTCGAGGCGCATGAGCACCTGCCCTGCTTGGACACGTTGACCTTCGGCCACCAATATCTCGCTGATGAGACCTTGCTCGAAGGGCTGGACGATCTTGACGTAGGTCTGCGGGATGAGTTTGCCTTCGGCGGTGGCGACAACATCTAGCTTACCGAATGCCGCCCACAACAGGAGTGCGAACAACAGGATGAGTAAGGTGTGCAAAGTGGCGCGTGCGAATGGGGCGGGTGGCTGCGACTGGATGCGCAACAGGCTGGGTGCAAAATCTTGTGGATCGACGCCGACAATACGTGTCTTGCGTGCTACTTTCTTGGCAGCCGCTGTAGCTTTCTCCTCAGCCGAAAGACTCAGGTTCGTTTTGTCTTCTCGCATGGCGACACTTTAAATTAGGTAACTGCCGCACCCTATCCACCTGACCTTGCTACGTCAATATGCCTTTCGGCATATATATCTATCTATACCTAGGCCTCCAAACGCGCCATGCGCCATGGCGCGCACTTTCTTGCTAAGATGCGCGCCACTATGGATACCCCGACAAAACGCATCGTGCTTGGCATCACTGGCGGCATTGCAGCCTACAAGGCGGCAGAATTGGCACGTCTGCTGGTGAAACAAGGCATCACGGTGCAAGTCGCGATGACTGAAGCGGCGACGCACTTCATCACACCCGCTACCATGCAAGCCCTCACTGGCAATCCCGTCCTCATTGACCAATGGCAGGACGACAAAGGCATGGCGCACATCCATTCCAGTCGCACCTCAGATGCCATCGTCATTGCACCAGCCACCGCCGACTTCATCGCCAAGCTGGCGCATGGTCTGGCGGACGACCTGCTATCCACCTTGTGCCTCGCACGCGACTGCCCTTTGATTGTCGCACCTGCCATGAACAAACAGATGTGGGCGAATGCGGCGACACAACGCAATGTGCAGCGCCTGCTAGCAGATGGAGTCACTCTGCTTGGTCCCGCCAGCGGTATACAAGCGTGTGGCGAAGAAGGCATGGGGAGGATGTTGGAGGCGGAAGAACTTTCTCAAGACATCGTTGCCACCTTCGCCGCAAAAGAACTAGCAGGGCGCAAGATACTCATCACGGCAGGGCCGACCTACGAAGCTATCGATGCGGTGCGTGGCATCACCAACCGTAGCAGCGGCAAGATGGGCTATGCCCTCGCCCAAGCGGCAGCCGAGTTGGGTGCAGAAGTCACTCTAGTCTCTGGGCCGACCGCACTCGCCCAGCCGAATGGCACACACAGAATGGATGTCACCAGCGCGGCCGAGATGTTCGATGCGGTGAAACAGCACGTCTCCACTGCGGACCTATTCATCGCCGTGGCCGCAGTCGCCGATTACCGTGTGACGCACCCCAGTGAGCAAAAGATCAAGAAGAGCGACACCACGCTGACGTTGGAACTGACCCCCAATCCCGACATCCTCGCCTACGTCGCCAACCTGCCGATGCCACCCTTCTGCGTGGGCTTTGCTGCGGAGAGTGAGAAGCTACGCGAACATGCGGCCGAGAAACGCAAGCAGAAGAACATCCCGCTGTTGGCCGCCAATTTGGTGCAGAACGCTATCGGCAGCGATGCCAACGAATTGGTGCTGTTCGACGATGCGGGTGAGCATGTACTTCCTCGCGCCGACAAACTGACTTTGGCACGTGCATTGTTGCGCCACGCCACATCGCTCTACCTGAAAGGAAATGCAAAATGAAGAAAGTGGATGTAAAAGTACTCGACCCGCGCTTGCATGAGAATCCGCCGGCTTACGCCACGTCAGGCTCTGCCGGTATCGACCTACGCGCATGTATCGAGACCAGCATGACGATACAGCCTGGGCAATGCGAACTCATCCCCAGTGGCATCGCGCTACACCTGAACGACCCTCGCTATGCGGCAATGATTTTGCCCCGTTCTGGCTTAGGCCATAAACATGGCATCGTTCTGGGAAATCTGGTCGGGCTCATCGACTCTGACTATCAAGGGCAGATATTCATCTCCATCTGGAATCGAGGCCATCATCCATTCAATCTAATGCCGATGGAGCGCATCGCCCAACTGGTAATCGTTCCGGTAGCGCAAGTCCAGTTCAATCTGGTGGATGAGTTCCCTATCAGCCACCGTGGCACAGGTGGGTTCGGCAGTACCGGCAAACACTGAACAGCAATCACCAAAAGAAATAGCCTCGCATCAATGCGAGGCTATTTTCATTTCAGCATCCAAATCAACGCTGAAGCTTGATATCCATCTCGGTATTATCGCCCTTGCGAACGGAGACCTTCTCGCTGGATGTTTTATAGCCATCTAGTTTGATGCTCACCTCATGTATCCCTGCACCGAATTCTGCGTGCAACGGAGTCAGACCAAAATAGACGCCATCCACATACACTTTGGCACGTGACGGATTGGAACTGATCAAAAGTGTGCCATTAGCAGTCACGACGTCAGATGGAGCAACGGCGGGAACGATCGCAGATGCAGCACTACCTGCCGAGTTGGAATAGACCGTCACCCCTTGCACCGGCTTGATACCTACGGCCATATTAAACATCTCAGGCTGAGTCGCCATCAGTACCGACATGATGGACTCTGTCGTCTTTGTAGAAACGACACCCAACTTCCACCTCAAAAAGTCAGCCACATCTTTTTTGCCATTTCCAGAGGTGCCTGCATAACGATTAGCTCGCTCAACCACCAATCCAGACCAAATGACCTTCCCACTAGCCACCTCAGTCAACGTAGATTCGATGGCGATGTTCACATAGTCGCGATCTTTGATTTCTATGCTGAGTTCCTTCACCGTTCCACTCAGTTGGAACTGCGCGTTAGTGGCATCGCCAGCCAATACTTGCAGACCTGCGTCACCCAGTCGTTTCTTCATCGACTCAGCCACTACTTCGGTCACATCCCGATCCAACATGATGTCTTTGCCAGTCAGCCCTGTGATGCGCGCGTTAGAAGTACCTACGCGACGAGCGCTATCAACCTGACGCGCATCGGCATATCCAGTCATGCGCACCGTGATCTGATATTTCTCCTGTCTTGCGTTGGGGCCGGGCTTGGCATCTTCACGGATACGCAACTCGTTACCCGCCTCTGTAGCAGAGCCCCAGAAATTGGCACAACCGGCGATGCCAAAGGAAAGTAGGGAAACCACGATCAGCGAACGAACTTTAAGCATTAGTTATCCTTTGAATGACTGAATGAAAAGAGCGAATGAACGTCAGACGCACATTCGCTCTTAGCTGTTTGCTCGATGTATCAACCGCGTGCGATGACTGATTCGATCTCGTCGAGTGTACGAGCCAACTCGAAGCTCTGCACCTGCGCACCCAATTGACGGGCGATCTGCGTGATGGAGAACAAGCCACACACCGATTGACGACCATCGACCTCGGACACCACCAAAGAGTGTTGGCGATTGGCCTGTTTCAAGCTAGCCACGATGTCACCCACGGTCGCACCTTTCACGTCTTGGATGTTCAACACTTCCAATTCGCGCTGAGTCGTCATGATGTCACGCACCATGATGTCGGCATGAGTACCACCCATGTTCTGCAGGAAGCGCATAGGCTTCTCGCCCAAGATATCGCTTGCAGTGACCAAACCTGCGATCTGCTCATTGTCATCCAACACCAACAACATACGCACACCGTACTTGATCATCTTGGCGTTGGCGCGATCCATCGAAGTCTTGGCGCGCACGCTGACGACAGATATCTTGGTCAGATCAGTCATCACATCAGAAGCGGGGCTACCCAGCTTGACGCGCTCTGGCAGATTCTGGACTGGACGCACAAATGAAGAACCTGTCTTCAAGGGAGCGGATTTCAAAGCGTTGAACTGAGTTGGCATGTTTCCTCCTGTTGATTTAATGAATTTTCACCCTTGTGGGTGATTTTGAATCTGTGGCGTCGTATTCCTTATAGCTGGTAGATACCGCACCAATTCGTTAAGTGCCAAACGGTATACATCACGCTTGAACTCAATGACGGAGTCTAATTCCACCCAATATTCGTTCCAGCGCCATGCATCGAACTCGGGATGTTCACAAGCACGCAAGCAGACATCCGTATCGCGTCCGACCAATCGCAGCAAGAACCATATCTGCTTCTGGCCTTTGTAATGCGAGCGCGACTCTTTCTTACCCCAACTTTGCGGCACATCGTAACGCATCCAATCACGGGTACGTCCAAGTATCTGGACATGTTCAGACAATAAGCCGACTTCCTCATGCAACTCGCGGTACATCGCTTGCTCTGGCGTTTCGCCATGCTGGATGCCGCCCTGCGGAAATTGCCATGCATCCTGACGGATGCGCTTACCCCAAAATACCTGATTCTTTGCGTTAGTCAGAATGATGCCGACATTCGGGCGATAACCTTCTCGGTCTATCATGATTCGCCCCATACAGTTTTTCAATGGGGCGGATTGTTCCACATTTCGCCCCCACTGGAAAGACGGACGAGCCTCCTTACAGTAGAATCGCGCCCTCTAAACCAGCTCGAAGAGTCCTGAACATGCGCGTTTCACAATTTTTCATCTCCACCATCAAAGAAGCACCTACCGAAGCTGAACTTCCCAGCCACCGCCTGATGTTGCGTGCGGGCTACATCCGCAAACTAGCTAGCGGTCTATACACTTGGATGCCACTGGGCTTACGTGTGTTACGCAAAGTCGAGAGTGTCGTGCGCGAAGAAATGAACAAGAGCGGTGGCATCGAACTATTGATGCCAGCCGTTCAGCCTGCCGAACTATGGCAAGAGACTGGACGCTGGGAAGTGTTCGGCCCACAGATGCTAAAGATCAAAGACCGCCACAACGTCCAGTTCTGCTTCGGCCCCACCCATGAAGAGGTCATCACCGACATCGCACGCCGCGAAGTGAAGAGTTATCGCCAACTCCCGTTGAACTTCTACCAGATACAGACCAAGTTCCGCGACGAAGTGCGCCCTCGTTTCGGTGTCATGCGTGCGCGTGAGTTCATGATGAAAGACGCCTACTCCTTCCATAGCAGTTTCGAAAGTTTGGAACAGACCTACCGCGTGATGTACGAGACCTACAGTCGCATCTTCACGCGGCTAGGGCTACAGTTCCGCGCCGTTGCCGCCGACACCGGCGCTATCGGTGGTAGCGGTTCGCATGAGTTCCATGTGCTGGCCGATTCCGGCGAAGATGCGCTGGCTTACTGCCCCACCTCTGACTTCGCCGCCAACGTGGAATTGGCTGAAGCGCTCGCACCGACCATTCCTCGTGCCGCACCAACTGAGATGATGCGCAATGTGGAGACACCTAAACAGACCACCTGCGAAGATGTCGCCGCCCTGCTCGGACTACCACTGCAACGCACTGTCAAACTCATCGCGCTCATGGCGAACGACAAGCTATACATCGTTCTGTTGCGCGGCGACCACTCACTAAATGAAGTCAAAGTCGGCAAATTGGAAGGCTTGGCAGATTTTCGCTTCGCGCGCGAAGACGAGATCCGCGCTTTCTTCAACTCCCCGCCAGGCTTCCTAGGCGCAGTCGGCATAGCCCGAGATCAAGTGCGCGTCATCGCCGACCGCACCGTGGCCGCCATGAGCGACTTCGTGATGGGTGCGAACATCCCTAAATTCCACACCGCCGGGATCAACTGGGGACGCGACCTGCCTGAGCCTGACGTCATCGCCGATGTGCGCAATGTCGTCACTGGCGACACATCGCCGGATGGTAAGGGGACGCTGGAGATATGTCGCGGCATCGAGGTCGGCCATATCTTCCAATTGCGCACCAAATATTCGGAAGCACTGAAAGCCACCTACCTCGATGAGAACGGCAAGGCACAAGTGATGGAGATGGGCTGCTACGGCATCGGCGTATCGCGCATCGTCGCAGCCGCCATCGAGCAGAACTTCGACGAGCGCGGTATCAGCGTCCCAGTCGGCATGGCGCCATTCCAAATCGCCATCGCACCTATAGGCATCAAGAAGAGCGAAGCTGTGCGTAACGCCGCAGAACAACTCTACGCCGAACTCACTGCGGCAGGCATCGAAGTGCTTATGGATGACCGCGACGAGCGTCCTGGCGTGATGTTCGCCGACCTTGAACTGATCGGCATCCCGCATCGCATCGTCATCGGCGACCGTGGATTGAAAGAAGGCAATGTGGAATACCAAGGTCGCAAAGATACCCAAGCCCAATCTGTCGCCTTGCAAGATGTGAGCAAGCTCGTACAATCGAAGCTATGAAGACTTCGGGATTCAGGATTCAGGATTCAGGATTCAGGGCTGGGAAAATAAACCCCTGCGGCTTCGCACTTCCCCGAATCCTGAATCCTGAATCCTTGATCCTGACATTCTGTCTTTGCCTTCCCCTAATTGCCCACGCAGGAGCACAAAGAGAAGAAGCGTTATCCGCCAGTGTGCGCTCCATGTTGCATCGCGCAGTATCCGACCAAGCCGCTCCAAAATTGGCGTTTTCTTCACAGCAAGAAGCACAAGCTTGGCTGGATGAGATGTCGGCGCGACTTGCGAAGAAGATCCCTGATGCGGAATATCGTTTCAATCTGCTGAGCACAGTACATTACGAAGCCACGCGAGCTGGCCTTGACCCTCACATGGTGCTGGGTTTGATCGAAGTAGAGAGTGGATTCAGGAAATACGCCGTTTCTAAGGTCGGCGCACGCGGCTACATGCAAGTGATGCCATTCTGGAAAAGAGCGATAGGTGCGAACGACCACAATCTGTTCCACCTGCGCACCAACTTACGTTACGGTTGCACCATCCTGCGCCATTATCTGGATATCGAGAAGGGCGACTTATATCGCGCCTTGGGACGTTACAACGGTAGTTTGGGAAAGCCGGAATATCCGAACTTGGTGAAGGCCGCTTGGCATAAACATTGGGTACCCGGCCGCCGCACAACCAGCTGACGGCGACTTCTATAAATCCAAATTTAGTTACGACGTAACCTAAAGGTTAGTCTTCACTGAAACTTCGTTTTCGTCGCAATACTGCGTTACTCACTAAAAATCGCTCCTTACATATTACCTATATGCTGCGTCGCAATTTTTCGTTCGCGCCTTGTCTTGCTTAGAACTTTGAATCTATAGAAGCCACCCAACTATTTCTTAGCTTTACTCTTGATATAAGACTCCACGCTCTCGCGTGACAACAGACCTTCCTGATAGCTCACCAACTCGCCTTGCGGGTTGTAGAGATAGGAAGTCGGTAGTACCTCTACCCGCCCCACCTGCTCTGCCATATCGTAATCACCCAACACGATGGGGTAAGTGACGTTCCGCTTTGCCACGAAGGCTTTGACGGACTTCTCGGTCGAATCCAATGCGACACCGATCACGACCAAGTCCGTATGTTTGTGCGCTTCGTGAAGTGAAACCAGATCAGGCACTTCTTCAAGACAAGGCGGACACCAAGTCGCCCAGAAATTCACCAGCACCCACTTGCCGCGATAGTCGCTCAGGCGCTGGGGATTACCTTGCATATCCTTGAACTCAAAGGGCTGTGCAGTTGCAAGTGCGGCGCAGCACATCAACAGTGTCGCACCCAGCAGACGTAACGATGGAGACATCAATGACCTGATTTATCTTCGCGTTGCGCGCCCGTCACTTGAGCATCATCCTCTGCCGAATGTCCGTCGGCCGCATGGGTCAGATACAACGCCAGCGCGATCAGCGCAATAGCAGCACCAAAATAGACCAGATCGAGCGGCGAGCTCATGTGCATGGAGATTGATTCTTCAAACAGGGTAACGATCATGATCATCAAGATCACTTTTGCTAGTTTGGATTTCAAATCATCCAAATTATTGATGACCAATATCTTGCTTGCAGCTTTGCTGCCGTGCGCCTGATCGATATCGCTGATGAATAATTCGTACAATCCCAATGAAAAGATCAACATCACAGTTGCCAAAAGATATCCGTCAACAACTTCGACGATATGTGACACGGTGCTGTCATGCAGGGCTTTGCGTGCTTCTTCGTTCAAATCGGCATCGGCATAGTGCAAAGCGTGTTGGAACACATACACAACATCCACCGTCGCAATATAAAAGATCGCAATTCCGGCCAGCAGGCTACCAATAACCGCCGCCAAAATAACAAAGCGGCTATTCCACAAAGCGCCTTCAAATAGTTTTTCAAAAATACCCATTGCATATCTCCTTATATTTTTTCATCCACTACAAAAACTGGCCGCGCATTAAAGCTGAAAAGCCTCCCTACGACAACCGCTCAAAATCATTTATCCCATACTTCTCTCAAGGTTGGGTTGCTGCCCTCGGCAAGATGCTTGTCTAAGCCATTGAACCAAGCGCGGATGTCGGCATCGCCTGATTGCTTGGGCAACAAAGTCACATCCAACAAGAACATGCGTGTGAGTTCAGACAACTGAATACGCTCCGGCGCACGCACCATGTTCCACCCCTGACCAGAAAGCTTGGCGACGATCTTTGCGTTCACCAACTTGTTCAAGATTCGCTCCACATCTTCGTACCCTATATGCAACTGCCGAGACAGACCGACCAAGTCTTGCACCTCACCACTCTGCAAACCCTTGTGCATCAATTTGAGCATCGCCAAGGCGAAATAGAGTTGTGCCGCTTGATCAAGCTTCAGTGCATGTGTGCTACGCCAATGCGAGATGGATGCAGTGATGATGGCACCAAACAACAGCGTCAACCATGACAGATAGATCCACAACAGAAAGATAGGCAGACTAGCGAATGCACCATACACCAACTTGTAAGAAGGGAAGTGCGAGATGTAATACGCAAAAGCTTGGTTCATTGACTCGAAAGCGATCGCAGCGATGGCACCGCCGATCACGGCGTGGCGCATCGGAACATATCGGTTCGGCACCACACGAAACAACAAAGTGAAAGCAGCCGTTGTCAGTATCACAGGCATTAGTTTGAGAACCTCCATGCAGAAAGCTGGTATCTGCTTCGCGTAACCTACCGACAAACCGATCAACCAAGAAGTCAATGAAAGACTGCCTCCTATGAGCAATGGCGCGAGGGTGATGACCGCCCAATACACCAACACCCGTTGCAACATATTACGCTGGCGCGATACACGGAAGATACGTTGGAATGCATTGTCTATGGTGACCAACATCCACATCGCGGTAATGGCTAGGAAGACGATACCAACAGCCGTAAGGCGGGACGCACTCTCAGCGAACTGTTCCATGTAGCGTGAGATCATCTTGCCGCCTGTCTCTGGCAACATATTGGACAGGATGAATCCCTTCAGATGTGCCGACAAGTCGGTGAACACAGGAAATGCCGAGAAAACTGTCAGCATGATGGTGAGTAACGGCACCAACGACAACAAGGTCGTGAAGGTCAGGCTCGCTGCCATCTCGGCACAGCGATCCTGTTGTAGACGAACGGTAACAAAGCGTAAGAAACGCAAGGCATCCATCACACCCAACTTTGGAAGTTTCATATTCGACGACATCACAATAGAATGACCAACATGATAACCGACAACCCCCAATCACAAAGCAACGCCCGCACTGCACGCCAAATGCTACGTGCACACCGCTACGGCGCACTTTCCACCCTCTCCAAAAAGTTCGATGGCCACCCTTTTGGCTCCATCACACCTTACATGGTGGATCATGATGGTAGCCTGCTCATCCTCATCAGCGGACTGGCCGAACACACCAAGAACATCTTGAATGATTCGCGCGTCAGCCTCATCACACATGATCAGAACGACCCGCACATCCAAACCCAAGGTCGAGTCACTCTGGTTGGTAATGCCGCGTTCGAACCCGAGCGTGAGCGTTGCGGCAAGCGTTATCTGCGTTACTTCCCCGAAGCGCAGACCTACTTCGACATGGCAGACTTCAACTTCTTCCGCATCGTTCCCTTCGCCATCCGTTACATCGGGGGATTCGGCGACATCCATTGGGTCAAAGCCGACAACTATCGCCTTCCGAGTTACCCGCTGATATCGGAAGAGACTGCACTAATGAGTGAAATCGATGTTGGCCAACGCAATGCGTTGGCACGATCGCTGGGGTCGGCTGAAGCTAAGGAGGTCGCATTGACGGGGGTGGATTGTGACGGATTCGACTTACGCATCGATGGCAAGATATATCGAAGTGACTTTGCTGAGATTGTGCTGGACGCCACACAGGCGCGTGCCACCATCCTAGCGCAAGTGACCAAGAATTAACCGCTGAGCGACCGCTTCCTTTCGGAATCGCTTTTTAGATCACACCTGAGGATGTGCCCGATCCATGCCCGTATCCAACTTATTCAAGGCATTCAGGTAAGCCTTGGCTGACGCCACCACGATGTCGGTATCCGCGCCCTGACCATTGACCACACGTCCACCCTTGGCCAAGCGCACCGTCACTTCACCCTGCGCATCCGTGCCGCTGGTGATGTTGTTGACTGAATACAGCAACAACTCGGTCTCGCTCTTCACGATCTGCTCGATGGCTTTGAATGTCGCATCGACTGGACCGCCGCCTTGTGCATCGGCTTGATGTTCCTCGCCGCCGACACTCATCACCACACGGGCAACTGGCAAAGTGCCTGTCTCGGAATGCGCCCCCATCGACACCAATCGGAAATAATCGCTCAGTTGCGTGACTTCCTCATCACTCACCAAGGCCTGGATGTCTTCGTCGAAGATCTCACTCTTGCGATCCGCCAAGTCTTTGAAACGTGCAAAAGCCGCGTTCAACGCATCTTCGCTGCTCAACACGATGCCCAATTCCTGCAAGCGAGTACGGAAAGCGTTGCGACCTGACAATTTGCCCAAAGACAACTTGTTCGCCCCCCAACCCACATCCTCGGCACGCATGATCTCGTAGGTCTCACGATGTTTCAGCACGCCGTCTTGATGGATGCCGGACTCGTGCGCGAAAGCGTTCGCGACGACGATGGCCTTGTTCGGCTGCACGGGATAACCCGTGATGCTGGACACCAACTTCGATGTCGGGACGATCTGCGTGGTATCGATGTTCGTATCGCACGTGAACACATCGCGACGCGTCTTCACCGCCATCACGATCTCTTCCAGCGAAGCATTACCTGCGCGTTCGCCCAAACCGTTGATGGTGCACTCCACCTGACGTGCGCCGTTCATCACCGCAGCCAAAGAGTTTGCCGAAGCCATGCCCAAATCGTTATGGCAATGGGTAGACCAGATCACCTTGTCGCTGTTCGGTACGCGCGCGATCAATTGCTTGAATCGCTCGCCCCACAAAAGTGGGATGCTGTAACCCACGGTGTCAGGCACGTTCAATGTCTTCGCCCCCGCCTTGATGACCTCGTCGAAGATGCGCACCAAGAAATCGATATCGGAACGCACCGCATCCTCAGCAGAGAACTCCACGTCGTCAGTGTATTCACGCGCCCATTTCACCGCTTGCACCGCTCTTGTCACCACTTCGTCGGGGGACATACGCAACTTGTGTTGCATGTGTATAGGGGAGGTGGCGATGAAGGTATGGATACGTCCGTGCTTGGCCGGCTTGATGGCCTCGCCTGCCGCACGCACATCCTTCTCACTGGCACGCGCCAAGGAACATACGGTAGAACGTTCGATCACCTTGGCGATGCTGTTGATGGCGTCTGCATCACCGGGGCTGGCAGCAGCAAAACCCGCCTCGATGACATCTACGCCAAGCTTGTCCAACTGGCGTGCGATGCGCAACTTCTCTTCTTTGGTCATGGATGCGCCGGGGCTCTGCTCGCCGTCGCGCAAGGTCGTGTCGAATATGATCAATTTGTCAGTCATTTTTTACTCCGATGCAATTGTTCTTCCACGGCTCAACACCAACCGAGCCGCCTGATTTGAAACGTGTGGGGTGGGTTTTAGTATGCGCGTTGGCGCAGCTTCAGCGCGGCCAGCAGGCTGAAGGTGGAATGCGATTGCGAGATGTGTCTAGAGAAGTGCATGGGCAGGAATATAGCGGCTTTTATTTAGGGGCGCAACCGCAGCCTTAATTGAACTGACTTCTAATGATTCCCCACTGCTGCGGCCATTGCGACATTGGGTCTTTAGCATAGCCGCTCTTGCCGAACTGGCTCCAGCGCCCAACGACGAAACACAGCAGCAGATTGGCATGTGCACCAAAATCGGCATCTGCTTCCAACTTACCTTGTGTGGCGGCGATGCGAAGGGATTGCTTGAGCGTCGCTTCGACGCGATCTAGCAGTTGGTTGATACGTTGTTGCAGGCGCTCATCTTCATTTACTAGCGCATCGCCGATGAGGACACGCGTCATGCCGCGATTCTTTTTGGCGAATCCTAGCAACAGACCAACGATACCTTCGATCTGTTTCATGCCGTCTTGCTCTTCGGTGCTGATCTTGTTGATCAGCCCAAATACGGTCTGCTCGATGAAGTCGATCAAACCTTGGTACATCATGAACTTGCTGGGGAAATGGCGATACAGCGCAGCTTCGGAAAGGTCGAGGCGTGCCGCCAGCGCGGCGGTAGTGATCTTCTCTCCTTTGGGTTGCTCCAGCATCTCAACGATGGTTTGCAAGATCTGTAGTTTTCGTTCGCCCGGTTTAGCTGCCATGTCGTTTCCTTTTCAAAGTTTGGAGGCTGCGCGCGGCAGCTCCAACACATCACGTATCTTCACATCCACAAAGCTCGGTGCGCGCAACGCATCACTTACCCACACAGTGCGCATGCCCAACCGTTTTGCCGTCTTCAGATTGTCCGCACTATCTTCCACCATCACACACTGAGTCGCGTTGATGTGATGCTTGCGCAACAAACGCCTAAAGCCTGCAGTCTGTGGTTTGGGCATATAGCGCGAATGCTCGATGGAGAACACATCATCGAACAGATCATCCACACGCAACAATTCCAACACCGCCTGCGCGTAATGGATAGGCGCATTGGAAAACACGATCTTGTTGCCCGCCAGATTTTTCAACGCATGGCGCAATCTTGGTTCGCGCACCACCATCTTCCCCAATTCTGGGAACTGGTGTGTGTGCCACAAAAAGTGATCGGGATCGGTACCGTGATGCTTCATCAATCCCGTAAGGGTCGCACCATAGCGTTGCCAGTAATCCACGCGTAAGGCATTCGCCGCTGCCTCATCCAACTGCAGGTGTTCCTGCAGATAAGCCGTCATACTACGATTGATGAACGGAAAGATATGCGGCGTCGCATTATGCAGCGTGTTATCCAGATCAAAGAGCCAGACGCGTTCGTTCACTTTCCACACCCCGTCCGTTCATCCTGAGTAGGGGCGCAGCCCCGTATCGAAGGATACGGATGGTTCGATACGCCTTGTTGCACAAGGCTACTCACCACGAACGGTTTGAGGTATTCAATTTTTCCCATCACTTGCTTTTGATCAGTGTCCCGACGCCTTCGTCGGTCAGGATCTCAAGCAACAACGCATGCTCCACGCGGCCGTCGATGATATGCACCGCCTTCACGCCACCGCGTGCAGCATCCAGTGCCGAGCCAATCTTGGGCAACATGCCACCGGACAGCGTGCCATCAGCCACCAACTCATCGATCTGCTTGGGCGTAAGGCCGGTAAGTAGATTTCC
>JBGSWB010000137.1:0-4262 GCA_041752675.1 Sideroxydans sp.
GACTACACGCCGAACACCTTGATCACCGCAGGCTGGGGACGCCACAACCAGATGCCCATCGGTCAGCAGGTCGCCAAGAATTTTGGCAACCCAAACCTATCCCACTTGCGCGCAGACCACAGCGTGCTGGGCGTGTCTCACAAAGTGGATACGATATGGTCTTGGAAAGCAGAGACCTATTACAAGAAATTCAGCGGCCTGATCGTGGATGACACACAGCTAAACTACATCAATGGTGCGAGTGGTAAGGCGTATGGTTTGGAGTTCCTGCTGAAGAAAGACTCCAGCGAGGAACAACTCTCGGGTTGGTTCGCATTGTCGCTTTCCAAATCCCTACGCCGCAACGACATCACAGGCGAATCGTTCCGCTTCGAGTTGGATCAACCCGTCAATGCCACTGTCGTGACGACCTACAAGTTGAATGATGACTGGACGTTAGGTGCGAAATGGAATGGGCATTCGGGCACGCCCTACACCCCCATCAACGGCACACTTGGAAACTATACAGATGGTAGACCCATCCCCAATTATGCCGCCATCAATTCAGGCACACTACCCTTCTACCATCGCTTGGATGTTCGCCTAGAGCGAGAGCTACAGATGGATGGCTACCAGATGGAAGTGTATTTCGAGTGGAACAACTTGTACAACCAACAGAATGTGGTGGGATACAGCTATGACCCCACCTACACAAAGAAGACTTCCGTCTACCCTTTCGTAATTCCTATCTCATTCGGGGTGCAGGCGGAGTTCTAAGAAGACTATCAGCGCCCCGTCGCGCCAGCAGCTTTCAATAGAACCACAAGTTCGTGATCTGTGGTTTCAATGTGTGGGATGAGCCAATCTTTGAACGAGTGGGTCATCAGGGTAAGGCCTTGAGATTCGCTATTGCTAGCGAGTATCTCATGCAATTGTCGCAGCAGGTCTTTATGCTCGAAGCGATGCTTCTCTTGGTCACTCAAAGCGTAGCGCAACACCAACTCTTCCTCAGTTTTGAAATGATCTTCGGTGAGCTGCAGCAAATATTCTGCACGCCGTCTCAATCCATTCTCATCTTCATTTCCAGATAACGAGCGCAGTACCCCGCGTATGCAGGAAACTATCTCTTCATGTTGCTCATCGATGACCTCGAAGCCGAGCTTGACCGAATCGATCAAAGGAGTGAGATCATGGCGCGAGGCGATTTCGGCCATCTGCCCTGTGCTGATCCGATAACCAGAACCTCCCGCACGTTTAGCTTCGTACATAGCGAAGTCTGCACGGCCTAGCAGCTCTTGAATAGATGCACCATCTTGAGGGTAAAAAGCGATACCGATGCTGACACCCACCTTAAGCTCCACACCATCGAGTAGGAAAGGATTTGATATCTCGGCAATCACTTTGCGAAGGACCGTTTCCGCTTCGTTCTCATTGTTCACCCCCTGCAAGATCAAAGCGAACTCATCACCGCCCAAACGTGAAACCGTATCTACATTGCGCACGCATTCGGTCAATCGCTTGGCCACCATTTTCAGCAGTGAATCACCAGCCGCATGCCCGCTAGCGTCTTGACACCTTTGAAGCCATCCAGATCAAGAATGGCGATAGCGAACCCAGTGTTTTCTCTATTAAAACGTGACAAAGATTGATTGATCCTATCGAACAATAGGACGCGATTTGGCAGGTCTGTGAGCGTGTCATGAAAGGCCAACCTGTCCATCAAACGGCGGATACGCTCTTTCTCGGAGCGCTCATTGATCACACCAAGCGCCACCGCTTTTTCTCCGATAGCCACCCGACTGATCGAGATATCCACCGCTGTCTGTTTACCTTCGCCGTGATTCAACTGTAAAGGTAGTCGTGCAACCTCGCCAGCTTCCAACGAGGCGATGGTCTTATCCAATATCTGCTTATCCACCTCAAGCAACATCGTCTCCAACCCGCATGACTTGCAAATACTCATGTCGCAACCGTGCATCTGGTGAAATCTCTCATTGCCATAGACACACAGTCCATCTGCCACGACGAACATAGGCAAGGGCGCAACATGCATCATGTTGCGAAAGAAGTCAGATGAGTCCTTGATGGAATCGAAAAATTTATTGTTCTTCATGAGCGCTCCATATTTATCCGAGTGCTGTATAGCACTCGTGCAATACAAGAGCAACGAACTTGAAGGCCTATATATTTTTTCTGCTAGCGAGGATTTTCTACTTGTGATAGGCGACAAAACCCCCCATTACCTACGGGTACTGGGGGGGCGTGATTCGTGTCGCTTAGATGGAAGTGCTGACAGATGTGAATGCTGGAAGTGCGACGACGAAAGACACTACGCCAGCAATCACCCAACGAACGAACCTTGCGACACCTTCATAAGCTTTTTTCATTTGATCACCTCTTGGCTTGTTGATACATGTGTCCAGCTTGCTTCACCAGACGTACTCTCAGAGCTGAGTCATTCAAATTAGTTCCCGACTATTTCAGTGCGATTTACGATGGTGCCACTTCCACACCACTATCAAGCGCCAACCCAGACGCACCAACACATATCCCAGCACAGCCAAACTAATTGCCAAGACAGGAAGCCCGATGAGGATGGGTTTGCCCAGCGATAGCAACCAGTTCCACAAGGGGTCGAACCAATCGTGTAGGTGCAATTCTGGGAATTCGCGAACATTGGCGACATCTCCCTCACCCAGAACCCACACGCCGATCTGATACGCGAAGAGATATAAAGGGACAATGGTGAAAGGATTGGTATAGAACGTCGTAAAGAGTGCCACGGGCAGGTTGACGCGTAGCCATATCGCCAGCAAAGCGGCTGAGAGCATCTGCAATGGACCGGGCACCAAGCCGCAGAACAAACCCAGTGCGACGCCACCCGCTACAGAGCGGCGATGCAGATGCCACAGATTGGGATGGTGTAACCAATGCGCAATAGGCTGTAACCAACTTATCTTTTGAATGCTACCTGCGCTTGGCAGGCGACTTCGAATGAATTTTTTCATGGTGTGATTGTAGCCCTTGAAAGTGTCAGTTAGGCTACACGCATGGTTTCGTTCGCCCTCTTCTTCGCCTTCGGTGTCTGGCTGCTACAGCAACAAGCAGCATTGCCCGCCGTACCTGCGTACTGGCCGCTCGTCTTACTCACTCTTCTCATTCCAGTCGTCCAAAAAAATACCGCATTGCGCTTCGCACGGCACGCACTCATCCTCATCTGCGCCTTACTCTTCGGTTTCGCATACGCGGCGTGGGTCGCCCAAACACGGTTATCCGATTCACTCCCCGATGAATGGCAAGGGCAGAACATCACACTCACGGGCATCGTTGCCGATATGCCGCGCATCCACGAACGCGGCTTACGCTTCGCCTTCGATGTGGAAAGCATACAGACTGAAGCGGCGCATGTGCCCAGACGCATTCAACTCGCTACTTACGATGGTGATACGAATTCCCCATTAGATATCCATGCAGGTGAACGTTGGCGCTTCACGGTTCGTTTGAAGCAACCCCACGCAACGAGCAATCCACACGGATTCGATTTCGAGGCCTGGGCATTGGAACGCAAGCTACGCGCCACCGGTTATGTGTATGCAAAAGGCGATAACCAGAAATTAGCGGAGACCAGCCGATCACCTTCCTACCTCATCGAACGATTGCGCGAATCGGTACGCAGCCATTTCCAACAGACCTTGGGCGATGCACCTCACGCGGGCATCCTTGTAGCTCTCGCTATCGGTGACCAAGCCAGCATCACCCAAAGTGAATGGCAGTTGTTCACGCACACTGGTGTCAATCATCTGATGAGCATCTCTGGTTTGCATATCACCATGCTGGCCAGTTTGTTCTTCGCCATCACTTACTGGCTATGGCGACGCAGTGTGCGATTGACCTTGTATTTCCCCGCGCGTAAAGCAGCGGCGTTAGTGGGGCTGCTCGCAGCACTTTGCTACACCTTGATCTCGGGCTTCGAGATACCTGCGCAACGCACGCTCTTCATGCTGACCACCTTTGCGGTGATGATGCTGTTCTCCCGCAATGTCGCCCCCAGCCAGATGCTCGCCGCCGCATTAGTGGTCGTCTTGTTAGCCGATCCTTGGGCGGTGATGTCGCCCGGTTTCTGGTTATCGTTTGGCGCGGTCGCACTCATCTTCTACGTCACAGCGAACCGCTATGGCAGAACGCATTGGCTGATGGAATACGGCAAGGTGCAGTGGGCGATGACGATCGGACTCATCCCTCCCCTGCTGGCATTGTTCCAACAGATGTCTCTGGTCTCCCCT
>JBGSWB010000138.1:0-17581 GCA_041752675.1 Sideroxydans sp.
CAGATCAGCACCACTTGCTGCACGGTGTCGCGCATCTGCGTGCGTTTATGCAAGCCCGGGATCAGGTCTGCGACGGCGACATAGATCATGCTGGAGGCAGCCAATGCCAACAAAGTAGGCACCAAAGCCTGCATTTCCTGCAACACGAAATAGCCCAACACACCGCCGATCAAAGTGGCGAAACTGGAAATGAGGTTCATCTGGAATGCGCGCAACTTGGTGTAGCCGGAATGTAGCAGGATGGCGAAGTCGCCGACCTCTTGCGGTATCTCGTGCGCGATGATGGCGAGTGCAGTGACGATACCGAGATTCACATCAGCCAAGAATGCCGCCGCGATGATGATGCCGTCCACGAAGTTGTGGAAGGTGTCGCCCACGATGACCATGGTGCCGCTGCGCCCTTGATCATGCGGAGTATGTTCGTGTGGCTCATGCGCCTCGCAATGGTCGTGATGACAGTGACGCCAGATGAGGACTTTTTCCAACGTGAAGAACAACAAGATACCCAACAACACCGTGGCACTCACTGTCGCCGCATTCGGTGCGAGTTCGATAGCCTCCGGCAAGATGTCCAAGAAAACCGCGCCCAACAACGCGCCAATGGCATAACTCACCAACCCACTTAGATAGTTGGCGCGCGCATTGAGCGCGAACAGCGCCGCAGCGATCACGCTCAAGATACCTCCCAAAAAACTAGCGAGGATGATCCAAGTAAGTATTGTCATATCAGGTGTAAAACTTTAAGGGCGCGCATTGTAACTTACCCGCCGTCATTCCCGCGCAGGCGGGAATCCAGCAATCAAACCATCACCGCGTAGCGGGACAAAATCAAAATCATTTTTGATAAATGCACTGGATTCCCGCCTGCGCGGGAATGACGGTGCTGGATAAATAGTGCTATTTATCCAACACGACATCTTTGGTCTCAGGCAAGAACAACAGCCCAACTATGGAAGCGAAGATCAGCATACCCACGGGATACCACAGCCCTGCCAACGCATCCCCCGCGTTCACCGAGATGAGGGTGACCATGAATGGCGATAAGCCACCTATCCAACCCGCGCTCAAGTTATGCGGCAATGCAGCAGCGGTGTAGCGAGTGCGTGCGGCGAACAATTCCGCCAGCACCGCCGTCTGCGGCCCGGTGATGAGCGCCACGGCGACTACGGGAACGATGAGCAGCAAGAACAACATCAGCATGTTCACTTGTTGTTTATCCGCCTTTTCGATCCAGCCTTTCTTTTTCAACTCAGCCGTCGTCTCGTCAGGGTGGAATCCATACACCTCTGCGCTGTCGCCGATATTGAGAGTGACGTCGATCTTGTCGCCCTGCGGAAGTTGCTTGTAAGACACACCGTTCTTGATGAGGAATTCTTGGATGCGCTCGCAATCGTTCGCGGCTTTGCGGAATGGGCTGTAGTCGCATTCGTTCGCATGCAGCGTGACCGCGACCTCGTTGTTGAAGCGTTCCAACTGTGGATTGCCGTAATGCTGCAAGCCTTTGAACACGGGCAGGATGGTGATCGCCCCCAACAACAAACCCGCCAGCAACACCGGCCTGCGCCCTATCCGGTCCGACAACCAACCACAGAAGATGGTGAGCGGGAACAACAACAGCGTGCTCGACATCACCAGCATGCTCGCCGTCTGTGCATCCAAGCGCACCACACTCTTGAGGAACACATTGGTATAGACCTGCGAAGAGAAGAACAACAGCGAGCCACCTGCTGAGATACAGAAGAACAACAGTGCCATGCCCTTCAAGGTGCGCTTGTCACGCAGACATTCGCGCAGCGGCGCTTTGGACACCGTGCCCTGTGCTTGCAACTCGCGGAACACGGGCGATTCTTCCAAACTCATGCGCGTCTTGATAGAGATGAAGAGCAAGACAGCCGAGAACAAGAACGGCACGCGCCAGCCCCAAGCGCTGAAATCTTCGGGCGACAGATAGGCCAGCAACAGCACGATCTGCAAGGTGGAGACCAAGATGCCGAGCGGCCCCATCAGTTGCAACACGCTGGTGTAGATCCCGCGTCGACCGTTGGGTGCGTGCTCGGTGAGATACACCGCCACCCCGCCGATCTCGCCGCCCACTGCAAAGCCTTGCAGCAAGCGCAACAGCAACAGCAAGGCCGGTGCCAGCATGCCAATCTGCGTGTAAGTCGGCAAAAGACCAACCAAGAAGGTCGTGACGCCCATCAGTGAGATGGTGGCGATGAAGATGGGACGACGACCGAACCTATCCGCCAGATTGCCGAACAAAGCTGAACCCAGCGGACGCACCACCATGCCCACGCCGAAGGTGGCGAGGCTGGCTAACAAAGCTGCAGTAGGATTCTCCGGTGGGAAGAACAGCACACTGAAGTAAGTGGCTAGCGAAGCGAAGGTGAGGAAGTCGTACCACTCTAGGAAGGTACCGAAGCACGCCGCTAGCACGACTTTGCGTTGGGTCTTGGTGATAGGTGTGTGCGCTGTGTCCATAAGAAATCTCGAATATTCCAGCATCGTCATTCCCGCGAAGGCGGGAATCCAGTCATAAATAAACACCGCGAAGCGGACAAAAGCTGCATTTTGAAACAAGCACTGGATGGCCGTCCTTCGAAACTTCGGCCTCTGGCCTTGTTTTCCCGCCTTCGCAGGAATGACGGGCTATAAAAAATTACGTCAGCCAGATGAACGTACCCATACGTCCGGTCACGTTGTCACGGCGATAAGAAAAGAACGTATCCGCCTCAGCGTAAGTGCAACGCCCACCGCCTGACACTCGCGTGATACCCAAGGCATTAAGACGTTGGTGCGCCAGCAGGTAGATGTCTGCCAGATACTTACCTTCACTGCCATGTGCGATGAATGCCTCGGCCGCTTGCGGAAGATTTTTGATGAAGGCGTCTCTGACCTCGCCCCCCACTTCGAAATGCGCCTGACTGATGGCGGGGCCAAGCCATGCCATCAACTTGTGCGGTGCGACATCCATCGCCTGCACCGTCGCCTCGATGACGCCCGCCACCAAACCTTTCCAGCCCGCGTGAGCTGCGCCCACCACCGTACCGTCTTCATCGCACAGCAATACCGGCAGACAATCTGCCGTCATCACCACACACACCGAGCCACGCTGGTGGGCGACGCTGGCATCTGCCCGCTCTACACAGTTCGCCGCATCCGCATTCGCCACGACCGTACCATGCACCTGCTCCAACCACACTGGTTCGCTCGGCATCAGTGCTGCAAGTGATTGACGGTTGCGGTTCACCGCAAGCGGTGCATCGCCAACATGCAACCCTAGATTGAGTGAATCATACGGGGCGACGCTGACGCCGCCGTGACGCGTGGTTTGTAGCGCTTTGACGTTTGCAGGAGCAGGCCAATCAGGAACGAGGTGATGCTCAGGCGATCCCATCGCTTGCCTCATCGACCTTGTCCAGCAGCTCTTCCATATCTTCCGGCAGAGGCACTTCCCATTCCATGTGTTCGCCTGTCACTGGGTGTTCCAGCGCCAGCTTGGTGGCGTGTAATGCCTGACGCGGAAAGCCATTCAGCAGTTCACGCAGTGGCAGCACACATTTCTGCACGCCCTTCTGATACACGCTATCACCCACCAAAGGATGGCCGATGTAGGTCATGTGGACACGGATCTGATGGGTGCGACCTGTTTCCAGACGACAACGCACCAAGGTGCAACTGGGGAAGTTCGCTTCGATGGTGAAGTGCGTGACCGCTTCTTTACCGCCCTCTATCACCGCCATCTTCACGCGTTGTGAGGGATGACGGCCGATGGGCGCGTTGATGGTATCGCCGTAATCCAACTCGCCCCATACCAAAGCGAGATACTCGCGCTTGACGGTGCGTGCTTGGAGCTGACGCACCAGTGCGGTCTGCGCGATGAGCGACTTCGCCACCACCATCAAGCCGCTGGTATCTTTATCCAAACGATGCACGATGCCGGCGCGCGGCACCTCGGCCAGTTCGGGCACATGGTGGAGCAAAGCATTGAGCAGCGTACCCTCCCAGTTGCCGCTACCTGGATGCACCACTAGGCCGACATGTTTGTTGACGATGACGATGTCGTCGTCTTCGTACACGATGTCGATGGGGATGTCTTGTGCGATGTAGGGTTGCTCGGACGGCAAGGTCTGTGGTGTTACGCTGATACGCTCACCGCCCCACACCTTCAACTTGGCCGTCGCCACCTTGCCATTGACCGTCACCAAGCCCTGTTCGATCCAGTCCTGCAAACGACTGCGGGAGTATTCTGGCAACAGCTTGGCTAGGATATGGTCGAAGCGCAGGCCGCCATGCTGCATCGGCACCTGCATCTCAAGTGGGGAGGAAGACGCTTCGTCTTTGCTATAATCCAGTAAATCTTCTTCGGGTTCTATCATGCGTCACATTTTAACCGCTTTCCTACTTTTCTCCTTGGTTGCTTGCAGCTCCGCTCCCACAAAAGACGATAAATCCGCGACAGCCGACGAACTCTATGCCCAAGCCAAAGAGGCGATGGACGACCACAGCTACGAGCGCGCCATCAAACGTCTAGAGACACTGCAATCGCGTTATCCCTACGGACGTTACGCTCAACAAGCGCAAATGGAAGTGGCCTACGCCTATTACAAACAAGGCGAACCCGCCCCCGCCATCGCTGCTTTGGATCGCTTCGTCAAACAGTTCCCCAACAGCCCCAGCTTGGACTATGTGTACTACTTGAAGGGCCTCATCAACTTCAACGAAAACATCAACAGCTTGTTCGGTACCGTGTTCATGCAAGACCCTGCCGAGCGTGACCCTGCTGCGCTGCGTGATTCTTTTGATGCCTTCAAAGAGCTGGTCACACGCTATCCAGACAGCAAATATGCCGAGGATGCCCGTGCGCGGATGCAATACCTGCTCATCACCCTCTCCAAACATGAGATCGCCGTCGCCAGCTACTACCTGCGTCGCGGTGCATACGTGGCTGCCGTTAACCGTAGCCAAGATGTTCTGAAGAGCTACCCCAACACGCCACAGACACGTGACGCTTTGCAGATCATGGTGCAGGCATATCACCGCCTTGACCTGAACGACCTGAGCCAAGATACGCAACGCATCTTAGACAGCAACATAGCCAAAGACGGCATCAAACCCTCTAAGACTTATTTCAAAGAGGGCGAGACGCCTTGGTGGAAGTTCTGGGAGATTTGAGGTGAGCCTCGCCAGCCTACTGCGCGGTTCGATTGCGGCGTTGCACGGTCTTGGCACCAGCATCACGCGCGATGCGCATGAGCTTCACCGCAACATTCGTTGTCACTCAATCGCCTATCTACAAGATATGTGGCTCCGACATAACCTAAAGGTTAGTCTTCACCGAAACGCTCAAGGCTCGTTTTCTCAATCGTTCCGTTCCGTGCGCCTTGCACTCAAACCGCTCGCTACGGCTGATCAAGGCTCCCCCAAGTGAACTACTGCGCAGAATGCGGAGCACCCGTCGTCCTACGCATCCCGCAGGACGACAGCCGCGAGCGCTACATCTGCACAGTCTGCGACACCATCCATTATCAAAACCCGCGCAACATCGTCGGCTCCATTCCCGTGTGGAAAGACGGTCGTGTCTTGTTATGCCGCCGCGCCATCGAACCTCGTCATGGTTTATGGACACTCCCCGCTGGATTCATGGAGAACGGCGAGACCACTGAAGAAGGCGCTGCGCGCGAGACGTTGGAAGAAGCCAACGCCCGCGTGAATATCCACGAGTTGTACGCCATGTACAACCTCTCCTACATCAACCAAGTCCATCTGCTATATCGCGCCACCCTGCTCGATCTAGATTTCTCACCAGGCGTGGAAAGTCTGGAAGTGAGGTTGTTCACGGAAGAAGAGATACCGTGGGACACACTGGCATTCCGTCCCGTCAAATACGCACTCCAACATTACTTCAAGGAACGTAAGACGGGTATGTTCACTTTGCTCACTGGTGATCTAGCGCCACCAATACGCAAATAACGATCCAACTAGAACAAGATGCAAAACTCGTTGCGCCACAGCGAAAACTTCATCAATGCGATCATCGATCACATACCAGGCTTGATAGGTTACTGGTCCAGTGATTTGCGCTCCGTTTTTGCCAATAAGGAATACAAGGAGTGGTTCGGCAAGTCACAGGAACAAATGCGGGACATCCACATAAGGGATTTGTTGGGCGATGAGCTCTTCAAGATCAATGAGCCGCACATCCGCGCCGCTCTCAGTGGCGAAGTTCAGGAATTCGAGCGTAGCATCGTGTTGCCTAGCGGTGAGAAACGTGAGGCCTTGATTCATTACATCCCCCATCGCGAAGATGGAAAGATCCAAGGATTCTTCGTTCTGTTGATCGACATCACCGAACGCAAACGTTTGGGAAAAGCTATGATCGACATGGAAGAAACTCACAAACGTTCGATCGGACGCGAGTTACACGACAGTCTTGGGCAGCAGATCGCAGCGATCAGCTATCAAGCGACCGCGCTTGAAAACAAGCTACATGCGATAGGCAGTCTCGACAATGCCAAAATCGCCGCCTCCATCAGTTCACAAGCCAACAGCGCTGTGATGCAATGCAAGCAGATCGCACAGGGCTTGATCCCTTTTGAGATCGAATCGAGCGGACTGATACACGCCTTGCAATCGTTTGCTTCTGTGATCGAAAGTACTTACGAGATCGAATGCAAATTCTCGCACACGGATGATATCGCCATCGAGGATGCCAATATCTCACTCAATCTTTATCGGATCGTTCAAGAAGCTGTACACAATGCTATGCGTCATGGTCGCGCGCACTCTTTGGACATTTCACTCTCAACTTCGACAGGCACTCTATGCCTCTCGATTTGTGACGATGGATGCGGAATTTCCGATGCGCCGCAGACTAGAGCTCCCCACAAGGGAATGGGCCTTAAATTGATGGAACACCGCGCCGAACAACTCGGTGCGACCCTCGAACTCTTGCCAACCCCAAAGGGTGGCTTGGAGGTGAGGGTGGAAATAAAGGCCGCTTGATATGACGATCACACTAAAGACCCAAGTGATGCTGGTGGATGACCATGCGATGTTGCGCCACGGCATGGCCATGCTGATCAATTCAGAACCCGACTTAGAGGTGATGGCCGAAGCAGAAGACGGCGGTGAGGCAATGGCTGTATTTGAATCCGACCATCACCCCGACATCGTGCTAGTCGATCTATCGCTCAAGACGCTTTCCGGTTTTGAGCTGATCAAAAGCGTCCAAATGCTGATCCCCTCCCTGCCCATCCTTGTCGTATCCATGCACGATGAGACCGTCTATGCCGAAAGAGCCTTGCGTTCCGGCGCGCGCGGATATGTCATGAAGCAAGAGCCAAGCGCTGTGCTGATAGCCGCCATTCGCGAGGTCTTGCACGGAAATTATTATTTAAGCGCCACGATGCAGCACAAACTGATGCACCGCTTCGTCACAGGGGATTCGGATTCCGAGCTATTGATCAATAGCCTCACCCCCAGCGAATTCGAGGTACTACATTTGATCGGCTCGGGACACAGCAGCCGTGACATAGCTAATTTATTGAATCGAAGCATTAAAACCATCGAAGTCCATCGAGCCAATATCCGCACTAAATTGCAACTAAAAGACGGTGCGGATTTGATACGTTATGCCACTCACTGGATCACGGCAGCCCATTAAAATTATTTAAAATCAATAATTTTAATGGCTAAGGGAAACCCTTATTGCAATACAAGGGTTTCTCCAATATGTCTTATAAGTATATCCAGCTACGATCCGTTCACATATTTTTCAAGTGGAAATCGTCGTGAGCAAAGTTAGTCAAGCAAAAACCACCAAGCCAGCTATCAGCAAAGCTAAGAAGTCCGCTCCCGCCACCTCTTCCAAAATCGCAAAATCTGCTGTCGGTAGTCGCGCAAAACCGGCAACAAAATCTGTGACTGCAAAGAACATCAAACCGACCATCGCTAAAGCAAAGCAAGCCCCTAGCGTTCCGATCAACTCCTCGGCAGAAGAGCTAAATTTCCTCGCCACAAAAGCCAGCAAGAAACCAGCAAAAAAAACTAGTCAGCCGCGCAAGATCGCCACAAAAAAATCCGTGCCAACCGCAGCTGCAACAACAGAAGCACGTAACTTCATCGTCGGCATCGGCGCATCGGCAGGGGGCTTGGAGGCACTATCCGACCTGATCGCTTCACTACCTGATGATCTGGGCGTCCCCTACATCGTCGTGCAACACCTGTCTCCCACCCATCGCAGCATGATGGTGCCACTACTGGCGCGTGAAACATCTATGTTGGTCAAAGATGCCGAAGATGGAGAAACTCCGTTAGCGAACGTGATCTATGTCACCCCAGCCAATTGGAATATCGTCATCAAAGACGGACTGATGCGCCTGCTTGTACCCGGCAAAACAGTCATGCCAAAACCTTCGGCTACGGCTTTATTCAATTCCATGGCAGAAGAAAAAGGAGAAGATGCCATCGGCGTGATCTTGTCTGGCACAGGCTCGGATGGCGCTGCAGGTATTGCGGCGATCAAGGCAGCAGGCGGCTTTACCTTTGCCCAAGATCCGGAAGCAGCAAAATACAGCGGCATGCCGCAGGCGGCCATTAGCACGGGGTGTGTCGAATGGATATTAGGCTGTAAAGGTATCGCCGAAGAGATCACAGCTATCGCGCGTGCGCATGGATTGATCAATCGCACCCCTAAACAAGAGAACGCACCAGCCACGATGAAGGGGCTGATGCAAATGGTTTACAAGCACTGCAAGATCGACTTCTCCGGCTACAAGGAAGCGACACTATGGCGTCGTGTAGAGCGTCGCATGGCCGCCAATCGCTTGAATAATCTTGTGGCTTATTTCGATTTCTGTGGAAAGAATCCAGAAGAACTCAACAAGCTCAGCAAAGATATTCTCATTTCTGTGACTGCGTTCTTTAGAGATCGCGGTAGCTTTGAGGTATTGAGCAAGATATTGGCAGAAATCATTGCAGGCAAAGAGCCAGGGGATGAGATACGCATCTGGGTCCCAGCTTGCGCCACCGGAGAAGAGGCCTATTCGATCGGCATTCTGATCTCCGACATCCTTGGTGGAAGACTGAACGACTACCGCATTCAGATCTTTGCAACCGACATTGACATGGATGCGATGGCTGTCGCGCGCAAAGGTGTCTACACAGAGAGTTCTTTGACCGAAGTCAGCGCAGATACGATCTCACGCTACTTCACGAAAAAAGCCGAGCTCTATGAGATCGCCCGCCCGATCAGAGATATGGTGGTGTTTGCGCGCCAAGATCTGGTACTCGACCCCCCATTCCTACGCCTAGATCTAGTCAGCTGTCGCAACTTGCTGATCTACTTTCAGCCGCTGCTGCAAACACGTGTGCTTTCGATCTTCCATTTCGCACTGAGGCCATCTGCCTATTTGTTCTTGGGAAAATCCGAGAGCATCGTGCATCAGGAAAATCTGTTCCAACCCATCAGCAAGGAAGCTCGCATATTCAAACGAGTCGCCTCCAAAGATCAGGTCATACCCATCCCTTTGTATTCCAGCCAAGATTCAGGCAAGGAGGCCATCTCCAAGCCCTCCATCACGATAGGAGATCGTACACAGCGGAAACATGAGAGCAAGCTACAAAAAGCTTTGTCTGAGATTTATGCGCCCCCCAGTGTGCTCATAAACAGAGAGATGGACGTGATCGAGATCCACGGTGACATGCAAGCATTCTTGCAGTTTCCTTCAGGCAAGATGGAAACGAACTTGTCGCAGCTACTACGCCGTGAATGGCGTACCGAGGTACAAACACTGGTACACCATGCCGACCTCAAACATACTATCGCCATGGGCCGCATCAGACCGGTCAAACACCGAGCTGGGCACAGCATAAAGATCGAAGTCCATCCTGTGACATCACGTGATGATCAAAAACAGTTTTTGATCAGCTTCATTTCACAAGACAACACAACAGTAGATGCCCCCGCCACGGATCAACCTCTCCCGAATAGTAGTGAGATCGAAGACGAGCTGATCGCCACGCGCGAACACTTGCAAACCGTCATCGAAGAATTGGAAACCTCCAACGAGGAATTGCAGGCCTTGAATGAGGAGATGCAGGCGGCCAATGAAGAGTTGCAATCTTCGAACGAAGAGCTGGAAGCCTCCAACGAGGAGCTGCAATCCACCAACGAAGAGCTTACCACCGTCAATGAAGAGTTGATCGTAAAGGGCGGCTAATTGAGTTTGGTGAATACCGAACTGGAAAACTTGCAGAACTGCACCGGCTTTTCACTCATTCTTCTCGACCAAGAGTTGCGTTTGCAACGCTACAACAAAGAAGCCGCCACCCTATTCGGCTTTAGCGTGCACACTCTTGGAAAATCCATCCCAAAGCTCTCTGTTCCCGTTCAAGAAGTACTTGAAACCGCCAAACTGGCCATGTCAGATGGCATCAAACGGCAACAACAGACCAGCTTTGGTGGCAAACACTACAATGTGTTGTGCTTCCCCTATACCTCACAAGATCAAACGCTGGGCGGAGTCATCATCACCTTCATTGATGAGACCGAGTTGGTTGAGGCGCAACTTGATATCGTCAACAGCCAAGAGCGACTCATTGCAGTGATGCAAAACTCCCCGCTGCACATTACGATCAAAGATCCGGCAGGTCAGTACCAATTCGTGAACAGGGAATTTGAGGTCTCTTTTGGTATGGGGATGCAAAGCATCGTCGGCAAAACGGATACGCAAATATTCCCCGACCATATCTCCAGACTTTTTGAAAAGCTTCACTTCGATGTATTGCACAAAAAATCTCGTGTGGAAGCCGAGGAACGTATCCAGATCGCTGATCAGCACCATTGGTTCGCCTTCATTTGTTATCCGATCATTGATGAACATGGTTCAGTTAGAGCGGTATGCAGCCAAGCGATCAATATCACTGAGCGCAAAGAGCTGGACGAACAAAAGAAACTCACTGCCAAGTTCTTTGATTCGGCCAACGAAGGCATTCTGATCACTGACATCAATCAGGTCATCGTCAAGGTCAATCATGCCTTTACCAAAGTCACTGGCTATGAAGCTGATGACGTGATAGGTCTCACGCCCAAGGTGTTGAGTTCCGGCAAGCAGGATGGCAAATTCTATAGCGCGATGTGGAAGGAGATCAACGAGCACGGTTGGTGGCAGGGCGAGTTATGGAACCGGCGCAAAGATGGCGGCCTGTATCTTGAATGGCTGACCATCAATACGGTGCGGGATGAGCTAGGCGAGGTCACAAACTATATCGCCATCTTCTCCGACATCACGCTCATCAAAGCTTCACAACAGCGCCTTGAATATATGGTCGCGCATGACGAGTTGACCAATCTGCCGAATCGCAATGAACTCAAAGGGCGGATGGCACAGGCATTGGCACGCGCGAAACGTCGTGGCGGCAATTTCGCTCTGATGTTCCTAGACTTGGACAATTTCAAGAACGTCAACGACAACCTAGGACATGATGCCGGCGATATATTGCTGCAACAGGCCGCAGATAGACTGAATCAATGCGTGCGCGGCGAAGATACCGTGGCACGTATTGGCGGAGACGAATTCAATGTGCTGTTGGAAGATGTATCGGAAACGCAGATCGCCAATACTGCACAGCGCATACTAGAGAAGGTGTCCAAACCTTATCTTATCAATGATCAGCAGGTGTTCGTTTCAGCCAGTATCGGCATCGCGATCTATCCAAAAGATGCGGAAGACCTTGAGACCCTCACCAAGAATGCGGACTCAGCCATGTATCAGGCCAAAGAAAAGGGCAAGGACAGCTATCAGTTCTTCACTTCTGACCTGAAAGACAAGATCGGCCACCGCATCGAGCTGGAAAATGCCCTGCACAGGGCGCTTGAATTGGATGAATTGAGGCTGGTGTTCCAGCCAGAGTTCGACATTCAAACAGGCAAGCTGGTTGGTGCCGAGGCCTTGCTACGCTGGGACAGCAAGATATTCGGCTCGGTGAGCCCTAGCGAGTTCATCCCGATCGCGGAAGAGTCTGATCTCATCCTGGAACTCGGCGAATGGGTCATTGAGCATGCTGCCGAGCAATTGAATATATGGCGCAAAAAAGGCAAAGCACTCCCCGGCACCCTGTTTGTAAATGTGGCCTCACGCCAGTTGATGCGCCAACCGTTGCTGTCCATCATCACTCGCCAGCTACAAAGATACCGCTTACCACCGCGCTCGCTCGGCATCGAAATCACCGAGCGCACACTGATGAACAGCAATGATGAGGTCTCCAAAAAGCTGCACAAGATCGAGCTGGAGGATATTCCTATCGCCATCGATGATTTTGGTACGGGTTATTCCTCCCTGTCCTATCTTAAGACTTTCCCTATCGCATTCCTCAAGATACCGAATCAATTCGTGGACGGCATCACCCATGATGAAAGTGACAAAGGGATCGCGACCGCCATACACGGGGTGAGCTCAGCGCTGAAATTAAGAACGATCGCAGAGGGTATAGAAACTGCGGAGCAGCTGGCCGTATTGCAGCAAATTGGCTGCCAAAGCGGACAAGGTTACTTGCTGGGCAGGCCTGTGGATGCAACAACATTTGCTGAGTTATTCATCACCAAGGAGAATGATTATGAAGAGTAATTACGAGATGCGAAAAAATAGCTTCTCACTGATCAATGATGGAAGACACATTGCCGATTCGCGTGGACCGAGAAGCAGTCAGTCACCCCCTTCAAACTCGCCACAACCCGTGTTCAATACAGAGAGTCTTTTGAGCCACAGACCCAGCAGATTGAGCTTGCAGCTTCTCGGACACGATACGCGCACTTATAAATAAACTGCGCTCTCTGCTTTTAGGATCGTCACTGATCCATTCCTAATCACTTTGCCTTCAGTTGGATAGCAAAGCGCTCCGCCAAGTCAGGTTGTCCTTCCCTGTCAGCCAGTGACTCAGACATCAAGCCATCCAGCAGACTCAGTCGATCACCCAATGCAGGGTGGGTCTTGAACATCAAGGCCAAGTTGGAATCGTTAGGATTGATGGATTGCAAAGTCTGCAACACGGCAGGCAATCCATAGGGGTCATAGCCCGCACGCGCGGCGATCACTACCCCCATACGGTCGGCTTCGAATTCATCTTGCTTGTCCAAGCCACGCGCGTAGATCTCTGTACCCGCACTCACCAATTTACTCAAACGCGGATCGCCTCCTTGGCTCTTGATAGCATCGTTCGCCAGATCAGACATCAACTCGGAACGTGCACCCTTCTTCAAGGCTTGCAGATGATGCTTGCGCAGCACATGCGATATCTCATGCGCCAACACTCCCGCCAGTTCGGCTTCGCTACTCATACGCGCGAGTAGCCCTTTGGTGATGAACACATAGCCACCGGGTGCAGCGAAGGCGTTGACATCGTCATCATCCAACACGCCGAACTGCCACGGCAGATCGGGACGTTCTGTCTGTAGCGCGAGCCAACGTCCTACTCTGTTCACATAACGTTGCACCGGTGGGTTGTCCCACAAGGGCGCAGCTCCCAGCAGGTTGCTGGCGATGCCGCCACCCAAGTCGATCTCTTGCGGCTCGTTGATATCGGCATTAGCTTTTTGCACCTTCTGCACGACCTTGGCCGCTTTCTCCAGATCGATATTGCCAAAACCGCCCAAGTCGAATGCAGCGACAGGCAATGACACCAACAGTGATGCAATGAATAGTTGTACTCTCATCATCGACCTCCGCTCAAATAATCCACATCATGCGACTGCAACTTCCCCTCATCCGCAAAACGCTCCGCCTCAGAACGGCTCGCTGCGTATTTCTTTGCTGCGCGTAAGGCTTGCGGGTTGGGCTGTGCGGCTTTCAGTTGCTCTTCTGACAGACCGCGCACGCCCGTAGTCACGGTGCTGCCGCCACGTCCTGTTGCCGCGACATTGAACAGCGCGCTCAATCCATTATCGCTGCGGCGACCTGTGGCACTCGCTTCCAACTGCAAACTCAGCATCTTCACCCACCCGCTGGTCGCCCCCGCTTTCACCTGCGTCCAACTAGATTGACGTTTCAGTACCTCGACCTTGGTGCGCGGCGGCAACGAGCGCAAGGTCTGCGCGTCGCCGTAGGGTTTGGCTTTCAGCTCGGTGGCGCGGATGGTGTAGGCCGCATCACCTGCCCATGCGCTACTCGCTACCACCCATAGCAATAAAGATAAGCTCAGTTTATTCATCATCAATTTCCTTCCTTGGGGATCGGCGCGAACAACTCGACATCTTGCTCACGCCCTTTCACTTTGAATGAACCATACGATTGGAACTCGAAGGCATCGCCGCAAGCTAGCATCGTATCTTGCGAAACAAGGATACGCGAGACTCCCTTGGTTAGTCCTTCGATACGACTGCCCAGATTCACGGTGTCGCCGATGGCGGTGTACTCACGTCGTTGTTCTGAACCGATGAGACCAACCACCGCAGGGCCGGTATGGATGCCGATGCCCACATCGAAGTCCGCATCCTCCTCACCCAGCTCTTGTTTGAAACGCTGTAACACTTCCGCCATCTCTAGCGCCGCCTCGACAGCGTGACGCGCGTGCTCTGGGTCATCCAGCGGTGCGCCCCAGAACGCCATGATGCAATCACCGATGAACTTGTCCAACGATCCACCGTGGCGGAACACGACCTCGACCTGTAACGTAAAGTAGCGGTTCAGCAACTCCACCACCTGCTGCGGTGTGCGCTTCCCTGAGAGTGTGGTAAAGCCACGGATGTCTGAAAACAAGATGGTGATCTGGCGGCTCTCGCCCGCACGACTCAGCCCGCCGTGCGCCACCAATTCTTTCACAACATGCGGATTCACGAAGCGGCTGAACATCTGCACCGCTTGCTCGCGTGACTTACGTTCGTTCAGATATTCACGCAGTGCGAACGCGACGTAAGCTGACCATGCCAGCAATAATGGCATGAGAACGGGTAACAACATCAACTGTGTTACGGCAAGGAAAGAACCCGCCAGAAGCGTCAACGTGACAGCGACCAGCCCCATGCCGATTTTGAGCGCGTTCAGCTTACGCAAGAAAGCGATACTCAAAAGGCTGAGCAACAGCAAGGCGATCCCCAACCCGAACATCTCATCCGCCGCGCGCATGGCACGACCGTTCTTCAGGTTGTCGATGGCGGTCGCCAACATCTCCATGCCGGGATACAGACTTGCCATCGGTGTCACGCGCACATCGTGTAATCCCGTTGCCGCCGTACCGATGATGACGATCTTGCCTTTCAGTTCGTCCGCCGCACGTTGCGAATGTTCGCGATTCAGGTCGGCGTAGAGATCGGCATAAGAGATATGTTTGAACGCGCCTGCATTGCCACGCCAAGCCATGATGAAGTCGGATTCTTTAGGCACGTCATACCCCAAGTCCTGTGCCACGCGCGCAGGCAAAGATGGGATGAACCAACCATAAACCTCGGTATAGAGCTGGTAACGCCGCCCCACGCCATCCGCGTCTTCCACAAAATTGATGGTGCCCACACGCCAATGCGCTGGGTCGATGGCGAGTGGAGGAAGCAAAGCGATGTGAGCTTCTGCGACTGCATGGTCAGTCGATTGCAGCCCTAGCAATGGCGCGACCTGCGATATGGGAGCACCTTGCGCATCCATTGCAGCATCACGACGTACCAATGGGAAATAGACGTTGTCCACGCCCTTCAGCGCCTGATTGAAAGCTTTGTCACTGTCAGGGCGGAAGGTATCCGGCTCACTGAATAGGATGTCGAAGACGATAGCTTTCGGTTTTTGTTTGGCGATGCCGCGTACCAACTCACCATGCACCTCGCGCGGCCACGGCCAGCTTCCCGCTGTGTCCTGCATGTTGGCCAAGCTCGCATCGTCGATGTCCACGATGACGATGTCAGGATCGGGTGTGAGTTGTTGTGCCTGCATACGCACGAAGGCATCAGACAACCGATTCTCAAGCGGAGACAGCGCGTGCAACCACAACGATTCCGCCGCCGCGATGAATAGGAACACCAAACCGATGCGTAAAGTGACTTGTCTATCCATCATCGACGACGAACTCTGCATGGCTACTCCTCCCGATTACGCATGAAGTCGGCGGTCTTTTGGAAAGCGACTTTCAACTCTTCGCGCAACGCCGCATCTTGGATCACATCTTCCATCGCCTGCGTCATGCACATCATCCATTGGTCACGCTCCTCATCCCCGATGGAAAAAGGCAAGTGGCGCTGGCGCAAACGCGGATGACCGAACTTCTCCACGAACAACTGCGGACCACCCATCCAACCGGAGAGGAACATGAATAACTTGTCTTCGGCATTCTTCAAATCGATGTGGTGCATCTGGCGGATACGGTGTGCCTCTGGCAACTCATCCATCAAGTGATAGAAACGTTGCACCAGCTCGCGCACTTTCGGTTCACCACCGATGCGCTCGTAATGGTTGCGCGTGTCGTTACTGATCTGCATTCTTTAACTTCCTCCACCGTCATTCCGGCGAAGGCCGGAATCCAGTACTGTTATTCAACAGGCTTTAGGTTTTGTCCGCTACGCGGAATATATTTATTAACTGGATACCGGCCTACACCGGTATGACGGCATTTTATTCCGTAAAGAATCTGTCTTTCATCTCTTCTAACCCCACGCTGCTCAACACCTCTGCCAAGCGTTCCGCAGCACATTTACGCGGCAGGTTCTTGAAAGTAGCGATGATGAGTTCGTTCTTCATCGAATGCTCCCATCCTACTAGCTCAGTCACCGTCACTTGATAACCATGTGCCTCCAATTGCAGGCAACGCAACACGTTGGTGAGGTGGCTACCGAACTCGCGGGTGTGGATAGGATGCCGCCACAATTCGATGAGCGCATCCTTCGCCAGCTGCTTACCCTTGTTCTTGCGCAACACGGATGCCACTTCAGCCTGACAGCACGGCACCAGCACGATGTGCTTGGCCTTCTTCTTCAACGCGAAGTGGATAGCATCGTCGGTGGCTGTGTTACACGCATGCAGCGCGGTCACCACATCGACTTGGGGAGGCAGTTTGTCCGACACCGTCGATTCGGCGACCGATAGGTTCTCGAATGACATCCCACAAAATCCTAACTGCTGCGCCAACTCGCGCGAATGCGTGACTAACTCTTCACGCGTCTCGATACCGTAAATATGGGAGTCATCTTGCAATGCCTTGAAGAACAGGTCATACAAGATGAAACCCAGATAAGACTTGCCTGCACCGTGATCGACCAGCGTCAACACACCTTGGTTATTTTGCACCTCTTGTAGCAATGGTTCGATGAACTGATACAGATGATAGACCTGCTTGAGCTTACGACGCGAGTCCTGATTCATCTTGCCGTCACGCGTCAGGATGTGCAGTGCCTTCAGTAGTTCGATGGATTGGCCAGCGCGTATCTCTGGATATTCTGGGGTGACTGTCTTTTTCATGCCATACCTTAACCTTTAAGCCTGACTCTTGGCAACGGTGCTAACGCTGCCAAGATGGATAACGGGAGCGGGGGAAGTTGCCCGCAGATCTGTGCCGCCAATACTTCTGCGGAAACACCTGCAGTCAGCAAGCCACGCGTGCCATG